>NZ_JBBMXH010000594.1:0-201 GCF_037996725.1 Xenorhabdus entomophaga | reverse complement strand
GCCCGGTGGCCTTTAACATTTAGGGATGAGCAATTTCTTTTCGTGCCAATTCAGCCAGAAAAGCAGAACGGTTTTTATAGTGACCGTTTCGCTCAATATAGCGGTCTATCGCAGTTAACAAATTGCCGGGCATAGTCAAGTTGAACTTGATGGCCTTTGATTCGTATTTCGCGGGGTCTAATTCAATCAGCGCAATCATCC
>NZ_JBBMXH010000593.1:0-201 GCF_037996725.1 Xenorhabdus entomophaga | reverse complement strand
CTTGAGATACAGCCCGGTCTCGTCTTCTTTCATCTCGGTATAAATACCGATGGGTTCGTCCATCCGGTGCTGCCAGAGCAGCGCGGGTAAGCTGCCTTTCTCATTCCATTGTTTCAGGGTATTGGCAAAAGCGCCGGGCAGGACAATATCGTCGTAGCTGTCCTTGACCCCGAACACCGAACCGTAGCCCTCGAACTCACC
>NZ_JBBMXH010000592.1:0-201 GCF_037996725.1 Xenorhabdus entomophaga | reverse complement strand
GGTGAGTTCGAGGGCTACGGTTCGGTGTTCGGGGTCAAGGACAGCTACGACGATATTGTCCTGCCCGGCGCTTTTGCGAACACCTTAAAGCAATGGAATGAGAAAGGCAGCTTACCCGCGCTGCTCTGGCAGCACCGGATGGACGAACCCATCGGTATTTATACCGAGATGAAAGAAGACGAGACCGGGCTGTATCTCAAG
>NZ_JBBMXH010000591.1:0-202 GCF_037996725.1 Xenorhabdus entomophaga | reverse complement strand
TAAAGAGGTTGAAGCGCTTCTTGGTTCCGCTGTTTTTGATTACCCCAAGCCGACAGGATTAATTGAACACCTAATGAAGGTCACGGATGGCGAAGATATCATTCTTGATTTCTTTGCGGGAAGTGGTTCTACAGGTCATGCGGTGTTAAAACAAAACAAGAAAGATGGCGGCAGAAGACAGTTTATTCTGGTTCAATTGCCT
>NZ_JBBMXH010000590.1:0-202 GCF_037996725.1 Xenorhabdus entomophaga | reverse complement strand
AACACAGGGCGAGCGGCGAAAACTGAGCAGTTTACCTTATGGCTGGCACAATGTGTTTGATAGTCCAGTGCTGCCTGTACCAAAAAATACCTATTCCGGCCTGCAACCGTTGGTGGAGTATTACGCGCTGTCCCAGCTTTATAACTTTGTCACGCTGGATATCAGCAAAAGTTGCACAACAGTGCCACTGAATGAGGAGGGT
>NZ_JBBMXH010000589.1:0-202 GCF_037996725.1 Xenorhabdus entomophaga | reverse complement strand
TCGCGGCAGAATTGAAATCGTATATTCATTTGAATTTGCCTACCGAGGGGGTGGAATAACAGATCCGGGAACATGGAGTGGCCCACCCCCTTTAATGGAAGGCTTTATCGTCGATTTAACCATGATAGAAGGTTAACCCTCTCTTTTTTCAGGAACTCCACCATGATTTATACCCAAGGCACAATCTCAACCGTGTCCGGCT
>NZ_JBBMXH010000588.1:0-202 GCF_037996725.1 Xenorhabdus entomophaga | reverse complement strand
ACAGAACCGCCATCTGGCTCATCAAACGGGGCCCCAGTTGTCCGGAAGGCGCATCGTCGGGTAACGTAGCCCGGACGGTGTGATGACAACACTGACAGCGGCCATGAAACAATTGATATTCGGTGATATCCAGGGCGATTTTGGGCAGTTCGAACACCTGATGACGATAGGTCGGGGTCGTATTCGGCTCGACATGCCCGCC
>NZ_JBBMXH010000587.1:0-203 GCF_037996725.1 Xenorhabdus entomophaga | reverse complement strand
GGAAAGAGCAAAGCGCCTCGGGGTCTCACAATCGGCGATTCATTACGCTTTGAAACGGCTTCGGCTCACGCTTAAAAAAAACCTTAAAACATCCTCGCGCTGATCCTCAGCGTCGTCAGGCGTTTGTCGAGCGCATCAGCGACTATGAACAGGAAGGCAAACCAATTGTGTATTTGGATGAAAGTGGTTTCGCGCAGTCAATG
>NZ_JBBMXH010000586.1:0-204 GCF_037996725.1 Xenorhabdus entomophaga | reverse complement strand
GCCGTTTTTTCGTGATGAAAGTGACATCGGTTTTGGCTAAATCGTCCGCCAATTCCTGGCTGAGATAACCTTTGTCACCGTAAAGAGAACCTATTAATTCTTTTGATAATTCACGAACAGGTTCCCGATCATCCACATTTCCCGCAGTCACTTTAAGCGCTAGAATTTCCCCCTGATGATTGACAACCAAGTGTAATTTGAAAC
>NZ_JBBMXH010000585.1:0-206 GCF_037996725.1 Xenorhabdus entomophaga | reverse complement strand
GCAAATTAAATAGATTCATTTTCACCACTATTTTTAAATCTTTTAAGTTAATGACAAGGATCTTAGCTCGGATCGTAATGATCCAATTCTTGTAGAAAACCTCGGTTTGGTAGAAACCCAAAAATTGGCGGCTGGGGCATGGTCAAAATCTATTGTTGGTCGGGTGAACAGTAGAGGGACATTTGCAAGCTGTAATAAACCCGGGA
>NZ_JBBMXH010000584.1:0-206 GCF_037996725.1 Xenorhabdus entomophaga | reverse complement strand
AAACCAAAATGCGGCTAATGCAAATAATAATGCCAATACACGTTTGGAGAAAAACAAGAATGGAGCGGATATTCCAAACAAACCTGAGTTTGTGAAAAACCTCGGTTTGGTAGAAACCCAAAAATTGGCGGCTGGGGCATGGTCAAAATCTATTGTTGGTCGGGTGAACAGTAGAGGGACATTTGCAAGCTGTAATAAACCCGGGA
>NZ_JBBMXH010000583.1:0-207 GCF_037996725.1 Xenorhabdus entomophaga | reverse complement strand
GGCGGGCTGGAAAGGCAGGACAGCAGCGGCCAGCCGCTATTTTCCTGCAACAGGGGCGGGTAATCGGCTGCGACCGGTGTGATATTGTGTACATTGAGGTGAGACGGTGAACCTTCCTGCGTTACGGTGATAGTGCCTTGCTCCAGCGTACACACCTGTTCATGGTAGCCAGTGAAATAACACGAAACCTCAATGGCAGGTAAGTCG
>NZ_JBBMXH010000582.1:0-208 GCF_037996725.1 Xenorhabdus entomophaga | reverse complement strand
ACAGTTAAATTTATTTTATAAAACCATTAAAATCATAAAGATAAACACCAATAACTTACGGAAAAAAACTTTGTCTACCGATAACAAACAACCATCATTCTACTTTCATGACTATGAAAGCCAACTGGTAATTTACTGTATTTAAACGTAATTTAATTAAAATTAATTTTTTATGTACTCAATTTTGTACTCAAATATTAATTTCGAT
>NZ_JBBMXH010000581.1:0-209 GCF_037996725.1 Xenorhabdus entomophaga | reverse complement strand
GTCGTTTGGCGATAGAACTGAATGGGACAGATATTTCCGATAAGAATGCGTTCATTGACAATCTTGGTTTACGGGAAACCAAAGACCGGGCACTTAATTCACTGGATACGCGTACGGGTGGCGGAATTAATGGCGATGTGACTGTAAAAAAATTAATTACATCATCATTGGCGTTAGGTAGTGGTAGCCTAGAGATCGGCTCGCGGGAT
>NZ_JBBMXH010000580.1:0-209 GCF_037996725.1 Xenorhabdus entomophaga | reverse complement strand
AATAACAAAAAAAATTCATATATTATAATTGCTTAAGATAAATGTTTTGTAGTATGTAATGAAATTTGACTTAGGTTATATTATGTAGGATTATGTTTACAGTTTGATATATTTTGTCCAGTTTATAACCTCAAGAAAGTCACCAATAAGAACTATATATGCTTATTAATATAATATTAGTAATAAACTTATCATTAGTTGCGTATTTA
>NZ_JBBMXH010000579.1:0-210 GCF_037996725.1 Xenorhabdus entomophaga | reverse complement strand
AAGTCGTCAAAAATAGAGAAATAAAGGAACAAAAGGCTATGTCACAGCAAGATTTTATCATTTGGGTGTTTTGTTGGGTAGATGACAATTTAATGCAGCTACAGCAAGGTATGCGATTCAGAAGCCGAGGGCTCCCACCTAAATTGAGTGATGCGGAAGTCATCACGATGGAAGTGATTGGTGAATTCTTAGGATTTTCAACAGATAAAG
>NZ_JBBMXH010000578.1:0-210 GCF_037996725.1 Xenorhabdus entomophaga | reverse complement strand
TATGTGGCAGCTCATCAAAAGAGTTAAGATTTTCTTGAATGCCGCTTCAGCAAATAGTTGGAAAGGAATAGGAAATATGAAATTCTCATAATTATGAAAAGTTATATATAACTTTTCAAAATGGTAGGAGTGTCAAAGAAACTCAGTCCAAATTTTGCGAGTTTTGATTTTCCAGAAACAAAAAGGCAAAAAAGAGGACTGAGTTATGCT
>NZ_JBBMXH010000577.1:0-211 GCF_037996725.1 Xenorhabdus entomophaga | reverse complement strand
GACGACCGCCGATATCGCAACCAGTTTGTACGGTAAAGCAGATGAGCAGCGGTTAACGTGGTATGGCACCGCACTGGGGATTGCCAACGAGGCTTTAGCTCACAATGACGGGCTGCTGTCACTGGATGAAGTCGGGCAAGGCGCGAACCCTAAACATGTCCACACCTCAGCCTATACCCTGTTTAACGGCAAGGGGAAAATACAGGGGGCA
>NZ_JBBMXH010000576.1:0-213 GCF_037996725.1 Xenorhabdus entomophaga | reverse complement strand
CTGCTGTAGCCCGTATAGACGATTTTTCCGGTTTGAATATCAAAACAACCCGCAAGGTAATATTTTTGATTTTTCCCCGGTGTGATAATCCTTTTTTGCTGCCCTTTGAAGTACCAATCTGAACCCATTTTGGGATTGAAATTAATATCGACTTCATCCTCATAAAATACGGGATTTTCTTTTGATGTTTGCGATAATGCTTGATGAATACGT
>NZ_JBBMXH010000575.1:0-214 GCF_037996725.1 Xenorhabdus entomophaga | reverse complement strand
GACCTTCATTAGGTGTTCAATTAATCCTGTCGGCTTGGGGTAATCAAAAACAGCGGAACCAAGAAGCGCTTCAACCTCTTTACTTCCCTGCTTCGTGGTAAAGCCGGTTATGATGGTTTTGGGATGTTCAGTGCCCCGCTTTTTAACATATTGAAGCACACCATTAGGCTTGAAGAAGAACTCAACAACCTGCTGTCCTTTAGAGTCAAAAGTC
>NZ_JBBMXH010000574.1:0-215 GCF_037996725.1 Xenorhabdus entomophaga | reverse complement strand
AACAGTAACCCTGTTATTTCTCCCCGTTTATTCTCCGTGGTTGAATAAAATAGAACGGTTATGGCAATCATTACATGAAACGGTGACACGCAATCATTGTTGCCAATATATAGCAGAATCAACATAACCTGACACATTCGATGTGCTCGGTGAACAACTCATCAACTGAACATCTTTTTTGTCTTCTTATCGCTTTTGCCCCACTCCATTTGTGT
>NZ_JBBMXH010000573.1:0-215 GCF_037996725.1 Xenorhabdus entomophaga | reverse complement strand
TGAATGATAACCATTAAATCACTCTAACGATTTAGTTATCACCCAACCCCAAGCCATCACCTCCCGTGGTGGCTTTTTTGTATCTAACGCGCATTCACAGCGCCATTCTTTCAACGTCGAATCCAATCACTTTGATATGAGCCTTCGAGGAAGTCAGTTATAGCTGGCGAGCTTCGACGGGCTGATTTTCTATGTGAACGAGGGTTCATTTCAAA
>NZ_JBBMXH010000572.1:0-215 GCF_037996725.1 Xenorhabdus entomophaga | reverse complement strand
TATGCGCCAATCGCTTACAGACGGGCTAGGAACCCTAGGCGGCATCAGGCTGCATACACCGCACCAAATCTAATCGTATTTATTTTAACCTACATTTAAGATACAAGGCGGGAGGTAATGCAATTCAATATTCAGGACATACGCCATCTCTTTCACCAACTCGGCTCGGTGGTAACCCGCACCATCCAGAATAATATGGATTTTTTGCGAAAGCG
>NZ_JBBMXH010000571.1:0-216 GCF_037996725.1 Xenorhabdus entomophaga | reverse complement strand
AAGAAGCTTGCTTCTTTGCCGGCGAGCGGCGGACGGGTGAGTAATGTCTGGGGATCTGCCCGATGGAGGGGGATAACCACTGGAAACGGTGGCTAATACCGCATAACCTCTGGGGAGCAAAGTGGGGGACCTTCGGGCCTCACGCCATCGGATGAACCCAGATGGGATTAGCTAGTAGGCGGGGTAACGGCCCACCTAGGCGACGATCCCTAGCTG
>NZ_JBBMXH010000570.1:0-216 GCF_037996725.1 Xenorhabdus entomophaga | reverse complement strand
CAGCTAGGGATCGTCGCCTAGGTGGGCCGTTACCCCGCCTACTAGCTAATCCCATCTGGGTTCATCCGATGGCGTGAGGCCCGAAGGTCCCCCACTTTGCTCCCCAGAGGTCATGCGGTATTAGCCACCGTTTCCAGTGGTTATCCCCCTCCATCGGGCAGATCCCCAGACATTACTCACCCGTCCGCCGCTCGCCGGCAAAGAAGCAAGCTTCTT
>NZ_JBBMXH010000569.1:0-216 GCF_037996725.1 Xenorhabdus entomophaga | reverse complement strand
TAGATATTGTGATAAACTTCCTGCTTTTTCTTATGGGTGAGATATGGCTAAAGTTGATGTAGTTTGTCGTTACTGTCATAAAACAGAAGCGGTTAAAGGGCATGGTAAAGGGCATGGTAAAGGACGTACTGGGCATCCTCGGTATCACTGCTACGCCTGCCGGAAAACCTTCCAACTGAACTATACCTATCAAGCCTGCAATCCCGGTACGAAAGA
>NZ_JBBMXH010000568.1:0-216 GCF_037996725.1 Xenorhabdus entomophaga | reverse complement strand
TATATAACTTTTCATAATTATGAGAATTTCATATTTCCTATTCCTTTCCAACTATTTGCTGAAGCGGCATTCAAGAAAATCTTAACTCTTTTGATGAGCTGCCACATATATTGGCAACAATGATTGCGTGTCACCGTTTCATGTAATGATTGCCATAACCGTTCTATTTTATTCAACCACGGAGAATAAACGGGGAGAAATAACAGGGTTACTGTT
>NZ_JBBMXH010000567.1:0-217 GCF_037996725.1 Xenorhabdus entomophaga | reverse complement strand
ACTGTCTGAGCAGGTGGACACCCTGAACGGCAAGCTCGGTGAGCTGGATAGCCTGAAAACCGCACTGGAAGACGAACTGGCGGGGCTGAAACGTCCGGCGGGCAGCGGCAATAACAAGGCGGTGGATGAACACAAAACCGCGTTTGCCCAGTTTATCCGCAAGGGCAAGGTGGACGGGCTGGCCGAACTGGAACAAAAAGCCATGCAGACCACGACC
>NZ_JBBMXH010000566.1:0-217 GCF_037996725.1 Xenorhabdus entomophaga | reverse complement strand
GAGTACTTAGGTCAAAATGCCTTCAAAACACCACAAAGAAAATCATGTAAAAACAAGACATTGAATGCATGTTTTGAAAGACTTAATTATTAAGATCCTGTATATGAACTGCATTAAATTGTCATCTACCCAACAAAACACCCAAATGATAAAATCTTGCTGTGACATAGCCTTTTGTTCCTTTATTTCTCTATTTTTGACGACTTAAAGTTATAAA
>NZ_JBBMXH010000565.1:0-218 GCF_037996725.1 Xenorhabdus entomophaga | reverse complement strand
CTGCACCGGCGATGATGGCTGTAATCGACAGAAAAAGGACATCAAACAAAGGATAACTGATCTTAGACGACTGGCGGGGATCTGTTAATGTACTGAAATACTGAGAAAAAGTATCGATACTCATAAGAATACTTCCCGAAAAAAGAAGTATGAAATTATATTTTTTCTTATTCGTCAAACCTGAAATTTTTTAACAAAAAGTTCACGCTCTCGCCCTG
>NZ_JBBMXH010000564.1:0-218 GCF_037996725.1 Xenorhabdus entomophaga | reverse complement strand
CACATTAAAAAGCTCACGCCAAGAAACGTAACCACACTGCCGCTGGCGGGAAGTGACATTCAGATTATCTGTGAAATAGACGAGCAATGGGCATTTGTCGGTAGCAAGAAGGTAACCATTCACCAGCCCTGTATTGACTAGCAGGAAAGCAGATTAAAGACATCCGGATAGGGCTGTTTTCGGGTCACCGCTGTCGCGATTTCACTGAGTACATCCAG
>NZ_JBBMXH010000563.1:0-218 GCF_037996725.1 Xenorhabdus entomophaga | reverse complement strand
GACAAAGGGTTTCACGAAACGTTTTCGTATCCGGAAAATAAACATTGTTACGCACTTGCTCATTCATATACTTCCACAATCGCTCTATCGGATTGAGATTTGGGCTATAAGCAACTGTCTTGAACATAAAAATTATGGCGCAACGTGATGGTAAGATTCATTCCATTCTTCGTTCTTTCTGAGCATGGCATTCAGGATAGTCAGCAACTTACGCATAC
>NZ_JBBMXH010000562.1:0-218 GCF_037996725.1 Xenorhabdus entomophaga | reverse complement strand
CGGCAGGTGTGCTTATATTCTTAAGCATGAAGCGGGATTATGGGTTTTTCTCCATCATAAAAACATCCCGTTGACCAACAACGAGGCGGAGCGGTGCCTGCGTGGCAGTGTAATCATGCGAAAAATCTGCTTTGGGACAAATTCCTATCGGGGTGAACAGTACCGCTCCCGACTGCTGTCGGTGGTGGAAACCTGCAAACAACGGGGATTATCGGCAC
>NZ_JBBMXH010000561.1:0-218 GCF_037996725.1 Xenorhabdus entomophaga | reverse complement strand
GTTGAAAAACCTAAGAATTCACCAATCACTTCCATCGTGATGACTTCCGCATCACTCAATTTAGGTGGGAGCCCTCGGCTTCTGAATCGCATACCTTGCTGTAACTGCATTCATATACAGGATCTTAAGCAGTAACCGTATATTTTAGATAGAAAAAAGGCTTCATTTATGATCTGATAATCGTCGCCAAACTAATATCAAAATCAAGGATGAAGCCT
>NZ_JBBMXH010000560.1:0-219 GCF_037996725.1 Xenorhabdus entomophaga | reverse complement strand
CTGCTGTAGCCCGTATAGACGATTTTTCCGGTTTGAATATCAAAACAACCCGCAAGGTAATATTTTTGATTTTTCCCCGGTGTGATAATCCTTTTTTGCTGCCCTTTGAAGGTAACCATTCACCAGCCCTGTATTGACTAGCAGGAAAGCAGATTAAAGACATCCGGATAGGGCTGTTTTCGGGTCACCGCTGTCGCGATTTCACTGAGTACATCCAGT
>NZ_JBBMXH010000559.1:0-219 GCF_037996725.1 Xenorhabdus entomophaga | reverse complement strand
AGAACTCATCGTGGCGCGGGTATCCATACTCATAGAGACGCCGGATAGATTTAAGCAAGCCAACCATACATCAAAATGAGTGTTGCAAAAACGGGGAAGACCATAGATTTTACTTCGCCGCTCAACGCTGATCCTTACAGGCAATGGACCATTGATAACAGTTAAATACCTTATCGGTTGGGTTGAACGAGGTCAAATTTTTGTTCGATGAGAAGGTGA
>NZ_JBBMXH010000558.1:0-219 GCF_037996725.1 Xenorhabdus entomophaga | reverse complement strand
AGACGATTGGCTATTCCAAATCCGAAGAGATGCATGACAAGGTGATAGGGACGTTCATTGAGCGTGAAAACTACGTTTAATGAATGATCTAACTATTCAATACATGACCGTTTTTTAGACGATTTAAGGCAGGGCGAAGCCCGAGGCATTATATTCAGCGAACCCCGCGCTCAGCACATCCTGAATTTCTATAAATTTGTGCCCCACGTCAAGGGCGCA
>NZ_JBBMXH010000557.1:0-219 GCF_037996725.1 Xenorhabdus entomophaga | reverse complement strand
ACCGTAATCATTAACAGGGTGCTGATGATAAATCACAAATAAATAGTGGTCTTGTCCTATTTCAATGTATCGAGTCACCATGTTGGTCAATTTAGACCCGTTTGCCCTGGGAAATTCTAGCGCTTAAAGTGACTGCGGGTAATGTGGATGATCGGGAACCTGTTCGTGAATTATCAAAAGAATTAACGGGTTCTCTTTACGGTGACAAAGGTTATCTCA
>NZ_JBBMXH010000556.1:0-219 GCF_037996725.1 Xenorhabdus entomophaga | reverse complement strand
AGAAGTCAGCGACACAGCGCCCGCTGCGGCTTGGCTGATAGTCGAAAATCACCGCCGGGTGAGCGGCAAACTCGCCGCTGCGGTAGACCCACATGTAGGATTTGCTCTGCGTAAGCGGCCAATTAAGCAGTGTATTTACATGATGTCGCCCATATTCACGTTCCACGGGAGCAGATCGTGCAGAGGATCGTTGGGATGGCGTTTGGGGAGCTCCGTAAA
>NZ_JBBMXH010000555.1:0-220 GCF_037996725.1 Xenorhabdus entomophaga | reverse complement strand
ACGTATTCATCAAGCATTATCGCAAACATCAAAAGAAAATCCCGTATTTTATGAGGATGAAGTCGATATTAATTTCAATCCCAAAATGGGTTCAGATTGGTACTTCAAAGGTAACCCTTCACCAGTCCCCCATTGACACAAAAATGTGATGTTTATCGCTTGATCCGCATTTCCCTGTTGCTTGATCCTGCCAGTCAGGTAACTTTTTCACCCATGAAAA
>NZ_JBBMXH010000554.1:0-220 GCF_037996725.1 Xenorhabdus entomophaga | reverse complement strand
TCTCACCCTCCGTATCCGCCTAAAAAGGCTGAATCGAAAAACGATAGGTTATTCCAAATCCGAAAAGATACACGATAAAGTGATAGGAACGTTCATTGAAACAGAATACTAACGCGATGCTCGACTTTAACACCCTATAACGTTAGCGTGTTGAAGCCAATCGCGTTGTCTTTTACCTTGTTTAAAATTAGCAAAAATGCCCAACGTATGAGAAAGCAGT
>NZ_JBBMXH010000553.1:0-220 GCF_037996725.1 Xenorhabdus entomophaga | reverse complement strand
AACAGCCCCCGTTCGCCCGGTGACCAGCTGCGCATAAAGGTGAGGGGAATGGTCTGTCCCAGTTCGATATCAATGCGCTGGTCAAACAACATGCCGGTTGTCACGTCGATACGCTCCTGCAACAGGATTTTGTCCGCCAGTTGCTGAAGCTGGTCGCGGGTGGTATGCCAGTTCCCTTTCAGGGGGATACTGTCAATACGCGCGGCCATTTCCTGTTCCC
>NZ_JBBMXH010000552.1:0-220 GCF_037996725.1 Xenorhabdus entomophaga | reverse complement strand
TTTACGGAGCTCCCCAAACGCCATCCCAACGATCCTCTGCACGATCTGCTCCCGTGGAACGTGAATATGGGCGACATCATGTAAATACACTGCTTAATTGGCCGCTTACACTGTGTTTGTAAGCACTGTGGTGATCCCCTCATTGCAAAGAACAATGGAAAGATCGTCACACACCACTTCTCTCATACTACAAAGGAAGAAAGCCGTGACTGTCAGATGA
>NZ_JBBMXH010000551.1:0-221 GCF_037996725.1 Xenorhabdus entomophaga | reverse complement strand
CTTCTTCCCGCTGCCGCTCGACTTGCATGTGTTAGGCCTGCCGCCAGCGTTCAATCTGAGCCATGATCAAACTCTTCAATTAAAGGTTTGATGCTCAAAGAATTAAACTGTGTTAGTTCGTAATGAATTAACTGTTCAGTCACTCTTCAAGACTTAATCTCTTTTCGCCTTTCGGCGGAGATAGTGTCCTGCGAGTGCCCACACAGATTGTCTGATTAATT
>NZ_JBBMXH010000550.1:0-221 GCF_037996725.1 Xenorhabdus entomophaga | reverse complement strand
GTGCTGTTGTTTTTCAGTCAATGTCATGGTGGTTCCCCTTCTCAATAAAAGAAAACACACTATGACAAAAGATTAACCAGTCAGGTATGTGGGGTTAATTAGGCGCTTACAGTGATATTGTCCCGACAGGACCGCCATCTGGCTCATCAAACGGGGCCCCAGTTGCCCGGCAGGGGCCTCGTCAGGTAACGTAGCCCGGACAGTGTGATGACAACGCTGAC
>NZ_JBBMXH010000549.1:0-222 GCF_037996725.1 Xenorhabdus entomophaga | reverse complement strand
ATCCCGCGAGCCGATCTCTAGGCTACCACTACCTAACGCCAATGATGATGTAATTAATTTTTTTACAGTCACATCGCCATTAATTCCGCCACCCGTACGCGTATCCAGTGAGCGTATCCAGTGAATTAAGTGCCCGGTCTTTGGTTTCCCGTAAACCAAGATTGTCAATGAACGCATTCTTATCGGAAATATCTGTCCCATTCAGTTCTATCGCCAAACGAC
>NZ_JBBMXH010000548.1:0-222 GCF_037996725.1 Xenorhabdus entomophaga | reverse complement strand
CCTTGCCAATATGCCTTATATATAAAGTGTTATACTTTCATGTTTATATCGGATCCTTTTTAGGGTAATAGGCGATATATAATCAATATAGAGGCCTCAAGGGTTGCAACCCAGGGCGCGAGCATACTTTTCGAATACCTATTGAATAACAAGTAATGACATGATCTAATTATCTTTATTTTTCTTTCGAATGCTCGCCCATGAATCCTAACCACTCCCTCA
>NZ_JBBMXH010000547.1:0-223 GCF_037996725.1 Xenorhabdus entomophaga | reverse complement strand
AGCAAGATCTGCGACCATTCATTCAGATGAATACCGGGAGAAAGAATACGATCCGCTAAAACCTCATATCGATATCCGCAAGAACGGAATTTACTGGGTTGAACCTAAAGAGCAAGGTGGCGAAATCGTCGAAGTCGAAAAATGGCTGAGTGATTACATGGAAATCGTTGGCATTGGCAATGATGGCAGCGAAGGCTATCTCATTATTAAGTTGCTTCAGGAA
>NZ_JBBMXH010000546.1:0-223 GCF_037996725.1 Xenorhabdus entomophaga | reverse complement strand
GGAGCTGAATATCCGTGCTAACCGGCTGGCCCGTCAGTTAATTGAGCAAGGGGTTTATCCGGGTGAGCATGTTGCGATCTTGTTAGAGCGATCCATTGAGCTGGTCGTGGCCCAGTTAGCTATTCTCAAGGCGGGGGCTGTTTATGTTCCGATTGACCCTGGCGTACCGGACGAGCGGAAGAACTGGTTGATAAAAGATTGTTCAGCCAAATTGCTGCTCACC
>NZ_JBBMXH010000545.1:0-223 GCF_037996725.1 Xenorhabdus entomophaga | reverse complement strand
AAAACCGACAGGCATCCCGCTCATTCAGCGCGGCGATACGGGCAAGCACGATTAACGTCACCGTCAGCCCGAAGGCATCAGCCGAGAGTGTCACCCTTAACTGCGTGTCCGGCAGGTAAAGCGGATAACTTTTCGCTGATGCCGGCACCATATAGGCCAACGACTCAGACACCTGCTGGCCAGTCCATTGCTCAGGCTGGTAATCTCTGCATAACGTTGAGGC
>NZ_JBBMXH010000544.1:0-223 GCF_037996725.1 Xenorhabdus entomophaga | reverse complement strand
ATAGGGCTGTTTTCGGGTCACCGCTGTCGCGATTTCACTGAGTACATCCAGTGCCGATAATCCCCGTTGTTTGCAGGTTTCCACCACCGACAGCAGTCGGGAGCGGTACTGCTCACCTCGATAGGAATTTGTCCCAAAGCAGATTTTTCGCATGATCACACTGCCACGCAGGCACCGCTCCGCCTCGTTGTTGGTCAACGGGATGTTTTTATGATGGAGAAAA
>NZ_JBBMXH010000543.1:0-223 GCF_037996725.1 Xenorhabdus entomophaga | reverse complement strand
TTACGGGGCGGGCGGTAAATATTTTTTTGCCCCGATATCGGAATTGAGTATCTATGGCCACAGTGGACTGGAGGTTTATAGCGAGAAAGGCAAACTGATGTTTTCTTCCGCTATGAAACTCTTGTCATTTGTGAAACCGTTTTATGTTGATATTCCAAATAATAAACATACCCCGTTTGTTCATGCGGGGGGATTAGAGCGGCACTATGGTTACATGATAATC
>NZ_JBBMXH010000542.1:0-223 GCF_037996725.1 Xenorhabdus entomophaga | reverse complement strand
AAAACCGACAGGCATCCCGCTCATTCAGCGCGGCGATACGGGCAAGCACGATTAACGTCACCGTCAGCCCGAAGGCATCAGCCGAGAGTGTCACCCTTAACTGCGTGTCCGACAGGTAAAGCGGATAACTTTTCGCTGATGCCGGCACCATATAGGCCAACGACTCAGACACCTGCTGGCCAGTCCATTGCTCAGGCTGGTAATCTCTGCATAACGTTGAGGC
>NZ_JBBMXH010000541.1:0-223 GCF_037996725.1 Xenorhabdus entomophaga | reverse complement strand
AAAATGCTGGGTGCTGTCAGCGTCCGCCAGCCAGCCGTTGTCGTGATAGCCGTAGCGTGCCATCACTTCATCCTGTTCGTTATCACGGCGGCGTATTTCTTCCAGCTTACCGTCTTCACGGTACAGCAGCGCCAGGGCCGGGCCGTCACTGTGAGTGACGCCGGCCAAGCGATGTTCGTCACTGTAGTGGAACTGGATCCGGTTGCCGTACACATCCTTCAGG
>NZ_JBBMXH010000540.1:0-223 GCF_037996725.1 Xenorhabdus entomophaga | reverse complement strand
AACTCAGTGACTAACGACGAATATCGTCGGAACCAATGATCACCAGTTTGCAAATATGGCGTCTGCTTATTTTTCAAGCCATCACTGTAACCCATTGATTTGTCCGAGGCCGTCACTTTGACCACCCGAGACATCTCAATATTTCCAGTTCCCAAAGTGAGGACGAATGGAGTAATCAAGGAGTTATCGCCAAAGCGGGAATTCCCACTTAGGGGTGCTTTCA
>NZ_JBBMXH010000539.1:0-223 GCF_037996725.1 Xenorhabdus entomophaga | reverse complement strand
GTTTCAGCATCCCACTTTGCGCCAGATTGTGGATTGGTTGCAGGAACACAGCGGGCTGACGTTTATCTTACCGGACGCACCTTATAGGGATAAACCTATCCCGCACTACACACACAATGGGACAGGCTACCAGCTACTGGGGAATCTGGGGCAGGTCTTTGCCATTGAAGACTATATCTGGCATCAGTTGCCGGATGGCTCGGTGTATCTGGGAAGCTGGGCG
>NZ_JBBMXH010000538.1:0-223 GCF_037996725.1 Xenorhabdus entomophaga | reverse complement strand
CTCAGACCAGCTAGGGATCGTCGCCTAGGTGGGCCGTTACCCCGCCTACTAGCTAATCCCATCTGGGTTCATCCGATGGCGTGAGGCCCGAAGGTCCCCCACTTTGCTCCCAAGAGGTCATGCGGTATTAGCCACCGTTTCCAGTGGTTATCCCCCTCCATCGGGCAGATCCCCAGACATTACTCACCCGTCCGCCGCTCGCCGGCAAAGAAGCAAGCTTCTT
>NZ_JBBMXH010000537.1:0-223 GCF_037996725.1 Xenorhabdus entomophaga | reverse complement strand
GAATACCCGTATATCCGTGGCATTGACTGCGCGAAACCACTTTCATCCAAATACACAATTGGTTTGCCTTCCTGTTCATAGTCGCTGATGCGCTCGACAAACGCCTGACGAAGCTGAGGATCAGCGCGAGGATGTTTTAAGGTTTTTTTTAAGCGTGAGCCGAAGCCGTTTCAAAGCGTAATGAATCGCCGATTGTGAGACCCCGAGGCGCTTTGCTCTTTCC
>NZ_JBBMXH010000536.1:0-223 GCF_037996725.1 Xenorhabdus entomophaga | reverse complement strand
CTGCTGCATCCGGCGGCTGAGGGCGCGATCATGTCCGGCATAACAATCATACAACCGGAGAAAATCTTTCAGGGATTCGGCATGGAAAAGTAAAAATGGCGGGCAGTTTAAAAGGTTAATCAGCGACCAGTCCGATTTGCCCATCACCATCGGCGGAAAATCGGGGGAAACCGGGGTGATATTGCGGGCGTATAAATGGGCAGGCACCGATTCTTGTGTCAAC
>NZ_JBBMXH010000535.1:0-223 GCF_037996725.1 Xenorhabdus entomophaga | reverse complement strand
GCGCTCCTTTCACAGAATAAAACTGACCATCCAGCCAGTAATTCCATTCATCAATAGGTTGTGTGAATGTGGTTAATTGTTCCTGACTGAAAATATCCCGGATTTGATGTAGAACGCGGGGATCGTAAAAACGTAACAGCGCCGTTTCACCGCTTTCCAGCTGAACGTTCAGATAAGGTTCAAAATGACGGGTCAGTGCATCCAATGAGAGGGTGGTGTACAG
>NZ_JBBMXH010000534.1:0-223 GCF_037996725.1 Xenorhabdus entomophaga | reverse complement strand
ATGTGCTTCTATCTCGGCCTCTGAGAGGTTTAATTTCTTACGAGAGGCATAACCCTTAGTCCAGTAATCATACAGAGCAGCAAAGCATTCTTCCTGATATTGAATGAGTTTATTGCGAATGCTTGCTTTAACTTTCGCAGGGTTAATACTGAACAACCAACCATTAAGTTTTTTCAGAGGGATGCATAGCATCCTTTGAATTCCACCACTTGAAGGTATATCG
>NZ_JBBMXH010000533.1:0-223 GCF_037996725.1 Xenorhabdus entomophaga | reverse complement strand
ATTGTGAGCTAAAGCCTCGTTGGCAATCCCCAGTGCGGTGCCATACCACGTTAACCGCTGCTCATCTGCTTTACCGTACAAACTGGTTGCGATATCGGCGGTCGTCGTCTTTCCGGCGGTCGATTGGGCATAAAGATGAACACCAAAACCGTCAGCCCCCACCATCCCTATCATCGGGGCCGCCAATGCCGTAGCTACCCCTAACATCATAAACGGGTTATTG
>NZ_JBBMXH010000532.1:0-223 GCF_037996725.1 Xenorhabdus entomophaga | reverse complement strand
CAGCTATCACTGGCTGGCCCCCTCCCGACATCAGTTCTGCTGGGCGCACATCACCCGCAACCTGCAACAGATGGCCGATTACAGCGGGGGCGGGCTGACCGCGTTTATCGGCCAACGGCTGGTTTTGCTCTGCCACAGTGTGTTCCGCACCCAACACCGCTATGAAAATCAGAACATTGACGAAGCACACTGGCGCAATCGCCTGTCCAGACTCAGGAAAAGC
>NZ_JBBMXH010000531.1:0-223 GCF_037996725.1 Xenorhabdus entomophaga | reverse complement strand
CTGAACGACTAAGTTTAACGGCTATAAACCCGCTCGACATAACGCCCACGACCATCACCATGTCCCAAATCCATTGATACCAACGCCCGTGCTTCCTGACGGCTAAAACCATTCTGTTGGTAAAACGCCAGAGCATCCTGCGCCCACGCATAGCGCAAACTATGAGGAGAATGGCAGCCTGTTAAACCAATCCTTGTGGTGTATGCTCGCCAGTAGTTCATGG
>NZ_JBBMXH010000530.1:0-223 GCF_037996725.1 Xenorhabdus entomophaga | reverse complement strand
GGCCAAATCGCTGCTGGGCGAGACAACCCCATCGGTTATCGTGACTGACCAGTGCGCCAGCTATCACTGGCTGGCCCCCTCCCGACATCAGTTCTGCTGGGCGCACATCACTCGCAACCTGCAACAGATGGCCGATTACAGCGGGGGCGGGCTGACCGCGTTTATCGGTCAACGGCTGGTTTTGCTCTGCCACAGTGTGTTCCGCACCCAACACCGCTATGAA
>NZ_JBBMXH010000529.1:0-223 GCF_037996725.1 Xenorhabdus entomophaga | reverse complement strand
AAATGCCAAGGATGCGGCGTTTTTTAGCGGCGGTCAGTAATAAACTCTTTATGCTTTGGTGAAAATTAGCTAAATAGTCTGACTAATTTATTTGATTAACGGTTTAATAATGAAACGCGATGCTCGACTTTTATGGTGAGTTGAAATGACATAGCCGCTCCTTTATAACTTTAAGTCGCCAAACTGAGAGAAATAAAGGAACAAAAGGCTATGTCACAGCAAG
>NZ_JBBMXH010000528.1:0-223 GCF_037996725.1 Xenorhabdus entomophaga | reverse complement strand
ATATAAATAGCATGAGGCTAAATTCCTAGTGCTAATATAAGAGAACCTTTTCTTATTAAGTGGTCCTTGCTAACAGAAATGATACTCATCTTGGCAAAGGGAGATAATGCACCTTGAATCATACTATCTTCATCAATAAGTGAGTCAAAGGTAGTAGTAGAGGTATTTAATTCTTTAAACTCCTTCGATAAGTATCGATATTGTTCTGATAAATCATATTTTC
>NZ_JBBMXH010000527.1:0-223 GCF_037996725.1 Xenorhabdus entomophaga | reverse complement strand
ATACCGCACGCACTGTGAAACACTGGAGCGTGAAGGTTACACCTACCGGACCGATCAGGGATTAATTAAGGCGCATCCGGCGGCGGGCATGAAAGCCGATGCGTGGAAACGGATTCACACCATGCTCAGTGCGTTTGGTATGTCACCCTCCAGCCGGTCTAAGGTCAACATGGCCGGGGAAGATAAGGCTGACCCGCTGGCTGAGTTTTTACAAATGAGAGAT
>NZ_JBBMXH010000526.1:0-223 GCF_037996725.1 Xenorhabdus entomophaga | reverse complement strand
ACAGCCAGTGACGCTGGCATCAGAACGCCTGTCACTGGAAAAGCAACAGCAGCAGCTGTGTCAGTCAGCCGTGCTTGAGCAGGGCTGGCAGAATGCCCCGGAAGCCCGTGTCCTGAGGCATGAAGCCGCGTTATTGTCGTTGCATGTGGTTTCACCCCGTTATCAACAATGTCGTGAAGTGCAGGATATTCTTCGGCACGGAACGACAGTCAGCGTTTAACGC
>NZ_JBBMXH010000525.1:0-223 GCF_037996725.1 Xenorhabdus entomophaga | reverse complement strand
AGGTCGCCTCAAGATGCTCCAAATCAGCTTTTTTCTTGATACTCATGGCACGCCATTCACCATTTTTATCAAATAAGCCTATCTGATAGTTATAAATAAAACCTTGCTCCTATGCCTCTAATTCCAACCACCATCCCCAGAATTCGCGTATTTCTGGCGCCGCTTTTGCACTGACACAAACTGCCAGACAGTCAAAGAAAAAATAACCGTTTTGGCATTTTAA
>NZ_JBBMXH010000524.1:0-223 GCF_037996725.1 Xenorhabdus entomophaga | reverse complement strand
AACGGGATCTCATCAGCCCAGTCCATTTCCTCCTCTTCCGGTAACGCAGCAGATTGTACTGCCGGAGTCGCCTTTCTTTCCTTATTGGCGGGTTGAGAAGGCGGTTGTTTTGGTGCTGGCTTATGCCCCATCTGCTGAGCAGCCGCCTGTTTTGCATCCCCACGACTTCCCAGCATCTGCATCGTGCCATTGACACTCACCACCACTTCCGTTGAATAGCGAT
>NZ_JBBMXH010000523.1:0-223 GCF_037996725.1 Xenorhabdus entomophaga | reverse complement strand
TCGATATCCGAGAAGGTATCATCAACGACCGGGCAAAACTAAGATATTTGCAGGATTATGTTAGAAGTCAGTGTTACGAATAGAATAATTACTAATAATTTCAATAAGAAAATATGGAGTGTCTTTTTCTTTGCCTGTAAATTTCAATTTATAAAAAGGCAAAATACGCAAAGGACAACAATATGGAAAGACGCAGTAATTATCTTATAAATCCAATACGAGT
>NZ_JBBMXH010000522.1:0-223 GCF_037996725.1 Xenorhabdus entomophaga | reverse complement strand
CTGATGCCAGCGTCACTGGCTGTGCCCAGACAATCTCGTCATAGAATCGGCCACCGAGCACTTTTTCATCCTGAGCGTCATAAATCATGACGGTCAGCGGGAAAAAAACGCCTTTCGTTTGATGAGATAACGTTTCCGGCACCGGCCAGTCGCCCAGCAGGTGAATAACCTTCAGCCGCTGCACCGCTTCGGTTACCGTAGCCGTTTCGCACACGGTCAGGGT
>NZ_JBBMXH010000521.1:0-223 GCF_037996725.1 Xenorhabdus entomophaga | reverse complement strand
ATAATGACAATAACGTCTGTGTATCATCACAAACAGATTGCCCAGTGGCTGATGCGGAGATCGAAGCAACAAAATCAGAATCTGTTGGTGTTGATACCGTGTCCGCCACCGAGCATTCAGCAGGCACTGAGGATTTCAGCGAAGGAGATTGCACCTGTGTCGCGGCTTCCTGAAGCAGTTCATTAATCAATAACACCGGGGAAGGATGTCCCCCCAGTCGTAA
>NZ_JBBMXH010000520.1:0-223 GCF_037996725.1 Xenorhabdus entomophaga | reverse complement strand
TCTGAAAGCCATCTCTCTGCCGAACAAACCGCCGCTCTGATTGATTATTTGACGGCAAATTTGATGCATACTACCGCCCAAATTGTGGCCTATGTCCGAGCACGTTGGCAGGTTTCTTTCAGCGTGGCCGGCATGACGAAATGGCTTCACCGTCAAGGTTTCAGCTACAAAAAACCCAAGGGAGTGCCGCATAAATTCGATGCGCATAAACAGCAACAATTTA
>NZ_JBBMXH010000519.1:0-223 GCF_037996725.1 Xenorhabdus entomophaga | reverse complement strand
GCAGTAACCGTATATTTTAGATAGAAAAAAGGCTTCATTTATGATCTGATAATCGTCGCCAAACTAATATCAAAATCAAGGATGAAGCCTGTGACGATTATCTCTGTAAAACACCAGCTAATGCAATTCTTTAGTGACTTTTCTTTGCTAAAAGTGGCCTTGGGGTGTGGGTTCACTAAACGTGTCAGAAATATTGAGCCACGCACATTGCTCTTCAGCCTGA
>NZ_JBBMXH010000518.1:0-223 GCF_037996725.1 Xenorhabdus entomophaga | reverse complement strand
ATCCCGCATCACAAAAGGTTCAATATGCAAGGGGCGGCAGGTGTTAAACTGGAAATGTTGTTCCCCCACAGCGGCCGTAATCGGGACGCTTTGCGGGATATCTGCCGTCCCCTGATGAACGCCCTGATGGGGGGTGAATTGGATGATCGTTGTCGGGGGAACCGGGCGTAAGGTGTGAGGCCAGATGCGTCCCAACATTTCATGGGTGACTTGTGGAATGCTG
>NZ_JBBMXH010000517.1:0-223 GCF_037996725.1 Xenorhabdus entomophaga | reverse complement strand
AAAATCAAGAAAGTAGCATAGAGAAAAAAAGATTCTTACAGAGACCCGCAAATGAAAATCACGCTGATAAAGAACGGGATAATCAAGCTACTATTGATCAGGAAGCGGGGGACATTGTACAAAAGATTCATCAGGCCACGGCTATCTTATCCTCTTCCCCCTCCCAGTTAACCGAGCAGGCGAAATCCTACGCGTTGGGAAAAGTCAATGGGGCAATATCCAC
>NZ_JBBMXH010000516.1:0-223 GCF_037996725.1 Xenorhabdus entomophaga | reverse complement strand
ATCACTCAATCTGAATACGTCACCACCGTCTGGGCAAAAGCCGAGGCGATGTCTAACCGCAAAATCCGCACCGCTGACCAGCAACAAGTGATCGAGGTGCAACAGTTCACTATCAGGCCCAGAAAGGACATTGAACCCCCTTGGCTGATTGAACACCAAGGACGGCTGTTTACCGTGCGCGCCATAGACCGCAACCGGGCCGACCGGACCCTGATCACCACGG
>NZ_JBBMXH010000515.1:0-223 GCF_037996725.1 Xenorhabdus entomophaga | reverse complement strand
GTCGATGGGAAACAGGTTAATATTCCTGTACTCGGTGTTACTGCGAAGGGGGGACGGAGAAGGCTAGGCCAGCCGGGCGACGGTCGTCCCGGTTTAAGCGTGTAGGTGGGTGCTCCAGGCAAATCCGGAGTACTGCAACACTGAGGCGTAATGACGAGGCACTACGGTGCTGAAGTGGTTGATGCCCTGCTTCCAGGAAAAGCCTCTAAGCACCAGGTAACAC
>NZ_JBBMXH010000514.1:0-223 GCF_037996725.1 Xenorhabdus entomophaga | reverse complement strand
TCATGGGATGAAGACAGAAAATCGGCCAAATGCGGCGAGTCTTTCGCCACACGCTGTGCCAGTTCCCGCAGGTAGGCGCGTTCTTGCAGGTACAGTGATTCCTTGTTGTTTCTCATTGAATTTCACTTACGTTTTATCTATCAGGGAGCGGTTTTGTGCTGAATTAAAACAGGTATCCAGTTTGTAAAGATGGTTTATTGTACAGATCTATCAATAAAATTAA
>NZ_JBBMXH010000513.1:0-223 GCF_037996725.1 Xenorhabdus entomophaga | reverse complement strand
ATATAAATAGCATGAGGCTAAATTCCTAGTGCTAATATAAGAGAACCTTTTCTTATTAAGTGGTCCTTGCTAACAGAAATGATACTCATCTTGGCAAAGGGAGATAATGCATCTTGAATCATACTATCTTCATCAATAAGTGAGTCAAAGGTAGTAGTAGAGGTATTTAATTCTTTAAACTCCTTCGATAAGTATCGATATTGTTCTGATAAATCATATTTTC
>NZ_JBBMXH010000512.1:0-223 GCF_037996725.1 Xenorhabdus entomophaga | reverse complement strand
CTGCTGCATCCGGCGGCTGAGGGCGCGATCATGTCCGGCATAACAATCATACAACCGGAGAAAATCTTTCAGGGATTCGGCATGGAAAAGTAAAAATGGCGGGCAGTTTAAGAGGTTAATCAGCGACCAGTCCGATTTGCCCATCACCATCGGCGGAAAATCGGGGGAAACCGGGGTGATATTGCGGGCGTATAAATGGGCAGGCACCGATTCTTGTGTCAAC
>NZ_JBBMXH010000511.1:0-223 GCF_037996725.1 Xenorhabdus entomophaga | reverse complement strand
AGCAACGGTCACCTATGGCGATAAAAGTAACCCGCCGATTAAAAACCAGGCCATACCCAACATAAAATGGAGCATCGACCCGCCGGATCAACATGCAACATTAAACTGGGACCCCTCAGGAATGACCAATGATGCAGGCCAGTTAGCTGCAACCTTAAGCAGTACTCAGCCTATTGATCCGAAAACAAAAGTTTATCTGGAAATGGATAATCAACCCAAATTG
>NZ_JBBMXH010000510.1:0-223 GCF_037996725.1 Xenorhabdus entomophaga | reverse complement strand
GGAGTCCACGAGGTCAGCCCCATGAAGCAGAGCCGCAAAACCCGGTCAGACGGTCAGTGCTAGGTGCGCTAAATTACACTGATAACACACTGTTTTATCAGATAATATCAAGCAGTGTCACGCGGAATGATGTCATTGATTTTTTAGCGCAGGTCGCCCAACAAGGCGATCATCGCCTGACATTTGTCGTGTTAGATAATGCACCTATCCATCATGGGATCGA
>NZ_JBBMXH010000509.1:0-223 GCF_037996725.1 Xenorhabdus entomophaga | reverse complement strand
AAAATCGCCTATCCCTTATTTGATATCCTGTTTGCGTCGCTTTGTGCAATGATTGCCGGCGCAGAGGGCTGGAGCGATATTCAGGAATATACCGAAGGCTACCATGAATGGGTTCTACAACAAGGTATGTTCAAAGAAGGTGTCCCTGTCGATGATACGTTTGCCCGGATTATTTCGCGGATCAACCCAAAACAATTTAATCTCTGTTTTATCAATTGGATGA
>NZ_JBBMXH010000508.1:0-223 GCF_037996725.1 Xenorhabdus entomophaga | reverse complement strand
GTGCCGATAATCCCCGTTGTTTGCAGGTTTCCACCACCGACAGCAGTCGGGAGCGGTACTGTTCACCCCGATAGGAATTTGTCCCAAAGCAGATTTTTCGCATGATTACACCGCCACGCAGGCACCGCTCCGCCTCGTTGTTGGTCAACGGGATGTTTTTATGATGGAGAAAAACCCATAATCCCGCTTCATGCTTAAGAATATAAGCACACCTGCCGGCATA
>NZ_JBBMXH010000507.1:0-223 GCF_037996725.1 Xenorhabdus entomophaga | reverse complement strand
ATTGTGAGCTAAAGCCTCGTTGGCAATCCCCAGTGCGGTGCCATACCACGTTAACCGCTGCTCATCTGCTTTACCGTACAAACTGGTTGCGATATCGGCGGTCGTCGTCTTCCCGGCGGTCGATTGGGCATAAAGATGAACACCAAAACCGTCAGCCCCCACCATCCCTATCATCGGGGCCGCCAATGCCGTAGCTACCCCTAACATCATAAACGGGTTATTG
>NZ_JBBMXH010000506.1:0-223 GCF_037996725.1 Xenorhabdus entomophaga | reverse complement strand
CTTTTTTACGCCCGGTATAGAGTCCCGGATTACCGACCGATACGACCTGCCCGGAAAGGTGATCCACATCCGCACAGGTAATCATGTTAAGAAATTCGACCGATTCCAGCAGCGCACTGCGCAACGCGGTCTCTTTTGGATCGGACAGTGCGAAGTAACGCGAGGTATCCGCAACCCCATAGGCATCAGCTAAACCCACAGAGTAATTCTGCAAATAGCCGCG
>NZ_JBBMXH010000504.1:0-223 GCF_037996725.1 Xenorhabdus entomophaga | reverse complement strand
GGTGGCGGACACGGTATCAACACCAACAGATTCTGATTTTGTTGCTTCGATCTCCGCATCAGCCACTGGGCAATCTGTTTGTGATGATACACAGACGTTATTGTCATTATTCCAATCAAATGATGAAGTTTCAGAGCAAATTGATGTAAATGATAATCATATCGATTTGAAATTATCCAAACCCACCCGCAAAAAGCCAAAAAGTGTTGCTCCCGCAGGGAGT
>NZ_JBBMXH010000503.1:0-223 GCF_037996725.1 Xenorhabdus entomophaga | reverse complement strand
CAAACAAAAGCCTGTCCCGTCCCGGCTCAGCGTGAAGTTCGGGTGTTCCGGGTTTCGGCTGCGCTGCTCATGCGGCATCAGAATAAAGTAAAGGCATGCGCCTTCGGTAGTGCGGATGGCGATTTGGTCGCCATTGATCACCGCACTGCCCGAAAAGGTGTCGGTCCAGTTTTCACCCAACAGCCCCCGTTCGCCCGGTGACCAGCTGCGCATAAAGGTGAGG
>NZ_JBBMXH010000502.1:0-223 GCF_037996725.1 Xenorhabdus entomophaga | reverse complement strand
AGTAGTCAAATTAAGTACTTAAGAATTAAGGGATAGGATTCTGTCCCCTAATTTGAATTTGATATTTTCCTTTATTTAATCTATTGATAATTGTTTCGATTATTAAAATAAGTAATATTGTCGCGTTAATGTTTTAATCCAAACTCTTCTAAGTTTAGGTTTTATATTCACCTCAGTAACGCAGCGTTCATGATATATATCACAAAAAAGTAAATTATTTAAT
>NZ_JBBMXH010000501.1:0-223 GCF_037996725.1 Xenorhabdus entomophaga | reverse complement strand
TTGACGAAACGCCCCATCAACGCAACGGAGAAGCGGCCACCCGCTGGGTCTGGCTGCTCAGCGGCAGCAAGGCGGTTTACCAGAAAATCCGCGCTTACCGTAATGCGGAAACGGCCAAATCGCTGCTGGGCGAGACAACCCCATCGGTTATCGTGACTGACCAGTGCGCCAGCTATCACTGGCTGGCCCCCTCCCGACATCAGTTCTGCTGGGCGCACATCAC
>NZ_JBBMXH010000500.1:0-223 GCF_037996725.1 Xenorhabdus entomophaga | reverse complement strand
TACGTCCAAATCCCTTTATCTGTTGAAAATCCTAAGAATTCACCAATCACTTCCATCGTGATGACTTCCGCATCACTCAATTTAGGTGGGAGCCCTCGGCTTCTGAATCGCGTACCTTGCTGTAGCTGCATTAAATTGTCATCTACCCAACAAAACACCCAAATGATAAAATCTTGCTGTGACATAGCCTTTTGTTCCTTTATTTCTCTATTTTTGACGACTT
>NZ_JBBMXH010000499.1:0-223 GCF_037996725.1 Xenorhabdus entomophaga | reverse complement strand
TCGACAGCGGTATTACCGAAACGCTGCTCAGTCAGGCCAGCGGGTCACCGTCCGAGTAACCCATTTTTTTTATCACCCATCGGGGGAATTGTGCCCTGATGGTGCGGTTCCTCCGGTTTATTCTTATCAATTCAATGAGGAACCTGACCATGGCAGAATGGGTCACCAATCAACTGGAAATCACCGGCAAGTCGGTGTGTATTGACATAATGCAACAATGGGT
>NZ_JBBMXH010000498.1:0-223 GCF_037996725.1 Xenorhabdus entomophaga | reverse complement strand
GTCGATGGGAAACAGGTTAATATTCCTGTACTCGGTGTTACTGCGAAGGGGGGACGGAGAAGGCTAGGCCAGCCGGGCGACGGTCGTCCCGGTTTAAGCGTGTAGGTGGGTACTCCAGGCAAATCCGGAGTACTGCAACACTGAGGCGTAATGACGAGGCACTACGGTGCTGAAGTGGTTGATGCCCTGCTTCCAGGAAAAGCCTCTAAGCACCAGGTAACAC
>NZ_JBBMXH010000497.1:0-223 GCF_037996725.1 Xenorhabdus entomophaga | reverse complement strand
CAGTCGGCCTTCCGGTAACCAGAATTTAAAGTCGGCGTGAATATGACCATTGTTCGCCTGCCACACTTTCACCGCCGCACAGATATCAATCTTGTTCGCCAAGTCCACGCCAACCCACATCGGGTAAGTTTTCAGCTCATGCGGCGGGACTAAGGGTTTGCAGTCATCCCACTTAAGCATGTCCATCCACGCCGATTCGGCTGTGACCCACAGGTTCATGTGC
>NZ_JBBMXH010000496.1:0-223 GCF_037996725.1 Xenorhabdus entomophaga | reverse complement strand
GGGTTAAACGCTGTTTGGGTTCGCGGTTATTTCGAAAATTCTCGCGTTGTTGCTGCCGAGACTGAAAAAAGAATTTGTCGAGAATATTTTCCAGTGCAATATCTTTCTCGTACATAGAATTTCTCCTGTAATTGGCTCACCATAGACCACTCGATGAATGATCTGTGGTCAGCACCACACTCTCGCAGTGGTCGCGCTCATGCCATTGAGTCCGTATGTTGGA
>NZ_JBBMXH010000495.1:0-223 GCF_037996725.1 Xenorhabdus entomophaga | reverse complement strand
TAATAGCGCAATGATTTAGTTTTTATTTGCAATCATCTCGGTTGTTATCGTCACGCAGGGGGAGGGGCGGGTCAAATCTCTACCACTCTCGCCCTTGAGGACCGCCGCCTTGCCTCTTTTCAGATCGCCGCGAAATGCCAACCTTTTTTTGGGGTGCCCCAACTGCACCATTTTACAGGAGAAATCACATGGCAGGACGACCGCCAACCCCGACTCACCTGCG
>NZ_JBBMXH010000494.1:0-223 GCF_037996725.1 Xenorhabdus entomophaga | reverse complement strand
TTCCCAGCCGGACAGCGCTAATATCATGGTGGCGGTGCGCTTATTCGGCAGGGCAATGTAAAACTGGACGGTTTCACGCTGCTCGGCGGCGTTGAGGAAGGCGGTAAAATCGGCGTTTTCCGGGTCATCAATAAATCCCAGTGACTTTTCCGGGCCTTCCGGCATATCGGAAATAAACTGTTTGTTGGTGTCCCTCAGGGTGGTGCAGTCGATAAAACTGCCG
>NZ_JBBMXH010000493.1:0-223 GCF_037996725.1 Xenorhabdus entomophaga | reverse complement strand
AGCCGACTGGGACGATTATCGCCAGCAGCACGGCATTGAGGCAGCAAAGCAGGCATTCAGTCAGGGATTGTATCAGGCAGGGGAGAACGCGCCAGTGTTGAAGTCAGTGGTGGTTAATTTAGATGAACATCGTGAGAAAGCCCGTGATCCGCTGATACCGTTTATCGACGTTCGCCCCGGTGGGGTTTTTTACGTGACACCGAAACTGGACAAAGAAACCGGC
>NZ_JBBMXH010000492.1:0-223 GCF_037996725.1 Xenorhabdus entomophaga | reverse complement strand
CGTAACCACACTGCCGCTGGCGGGAAGTGACATTCAGATTATCTGTGAAATAGACGAGCAATGGGCATTTGTCGGTAGCAAGAAGAATCAGCGCTGGCTCTGGTACGCCTGAGAACCCCGTATGAAACGGATAGTGGCGCATGTGTTTGGTGATCGCAGCAGGAAAACGCTGGAAAAATTACTGGCGTTTCTGTCCCCTTTTAATATCCGGTTTTACTGTACA
>NZ_JBBMXH010000491.1:0-223 GCF_037996725.1 Xenorhabdus entomophaga | reverse complement strand
CGGAAAAACGTTGCGGGGAACTTATGATGGCAAGAATCGGCAGTCGATGCTCCACATGGTGAGTGCGTTTGCCACCCAGAACGGCGTAGTGATGGGACAACTGAAGACAGATAAAAAGTCCAATGAAATCACTGCGATCCCAAAATTACTCCGCTTGCTGGATATCACAGGTTGCCTGATAACAATTGATGCGATGGGATGCCAAACGAAGATTGCGGAACAA
>NZ_JBBMXH010000490.1:0-223 GCF_037996725.1 Xenorhabdus entomophaga | reverse complement strand
GCGTGACTCATTGATATCTAATGTCATGAAACTGAATACATGCGGCAGGCAATAATACTCCGTCATTTGTTGCAACCGGGCAACAGGCAGGTCACCGGTGGGTAACAGGGGGTGATGAAGATTCTCAGACCAGCCGAGAAAATCACTGTGCCTGAGCCTTTTTTCGCCCTCTGCCGTGTGCCAATAGACCTCATCGATGTGCATATCCAGCCATAAGCTTAAT
>NZ_JBBMXH010000489.1:0-223 GCF_037996725.1 Xenorhabdus entomophaga | reverse complement strand
AGGAAATGAGACTTTTGACTCTAAAGGACAGCAGGTTGTTGAGTTCTTCTTCAAGCCTAATGGTGTGCTTCAATATGTTAAAAAGCGGGGCACTGAACATCCCAAAACCATAATAACCGGCTTTACCACGAAGCAGGGAAGTAAAGAGGTTGAAGCGCTTCTTGGTTCCGCTGTTTTTGATTACCCCAAGCCGACAGGATTAATTGAACACCTAATGAAGGTC
>NZ_JBBMXH010000488.1:0-223 GCF_037996725.1 Xenorhabdus entomophaga | reverse complement strand
AAAAGGCGATAAACCATTTGGTTTTACTAATCTTTCTGATGCCATTCACGCCGACGACTTTGTGTTTGACAACAAACCGCCTTTTGAGGCAACGGACCAAAAGCCCGTCATAGTGACGGCGACCGTGTTCGATACCGATGGCAACCCCATCAATAAAAAAATGGAGATGGACTTAGAGTGGAATACCGAGCCTGCTAACCTGCCGGGATTGACGATTAAGCCC
>NZ_JBBMXH010000487.1:0-223 GCF_037996725.1 Xenorhabdus entomophaga | reverse complement strand
AGAAAGGAGCTCAATGGGTGAAAGATCGCTATTTTCACACCATAGGTAACCGGGACTGGGTCTTCGCCTCTGACGCAGAGAGTGGAACGAAGGAAGGGGTACTGTATGATATCTCAAGTATCCCGATACGACGCCATTTAAAGGTGAAGGGGAAGTACAACCCATTTGATCCGGCATGGGAACAAGAGGGTGAAATGTTGCGGACGAAACGGATGATGAGTAA
>NZ_JBBMXH010000486.1:0-224 GCF_037996725.1 Xenorhabdus entomophaga | reverse complement strand
GGGCAAGCAAAATTGGTAGGCCTGAGTGGACTTGAACCACCGACCTCACCCTTATCAGGGGTGCGCTCTAACCACCTGAGCTACAAGCCTAGACCGATACCGTCTCTTTCTTTATCAGACAATCTGTGTGAACACTCAGCATTTCACCATCTTTCGGTTAAGGAGGTGATCCAACCGCAGGTTCCCCTACGGTTACCTTGTTACGACTTCACCCCAGTCATGAA
>NZ_JBBMXH010000485.1:0-224 GCF_037996725.1 Xenorhabdus entomophaga | reverse complement strand
AAAACGATAGGTTATTCTAAGTCAGCAGAAATACACGATAAAGTGATAGGAACGTTCATTGAGCGTGAATACTACTTTCTCTAAAAGATCTAACTATTGGGTTCATGACCGGGGTTAATGAGATGGTCTTCCCCACCTTGTGAACCATACTCTTTATAGAGTATTTTTTCTGGAGAGTCCATCATGCAAAACGTCACCCTTATTGGTATCGATCTCGGCAAGCA
>NZ_JBBMXH010000484.1:0-226 GCF_037996725.1 Xenorhabdus entomophaga | reverse complement strand
CGTGATTTATCAGGTACGTCTGGGTGTCGGCATGGCTCCGAAACGCAGTATTCACCGCGATTACAATCCTGACAGGCCACTTTCTCAGGTGTATCAACTGGAGAGCAGCCCGGAGTATCAGGCGATGGGAACGCTGACACCGTATACCATTTACGAAAGTTATGGCCGTTTTCAGCGGGAGGCCGAAGGCAAACCGTTTGTGAAATATCGGCACGAAGTGCTGAAA
>NZ_JBBMXH010000483.1:0-226 GCF_037996725.1 Xenorhabdus entomophaga | reverse complement strand
AGTGGGGAATATTGCACAATGGGCGCAAGCCTGATGCAGCCATGCCGCGTGTATGAAGAAGGCCTTCGGGTTGTAAAGTACTTTCAGTGGGGAGGAAGGCGTGAAGTTGAACAGACTTCACGATTGACGTTACCCACAGAAGAAGCACCGGCTAACTCCGTGCCAGCAGCCGCGGTAATACGGAGGGTGCAAGCGTTAATCGGAATTACTGGGCGTAAAGCGCACG
>NZ_JBBMXH010000482.1:0-227 GCF_037996725.1 Xenorhabdus entomophaga | reverse complement strand
TTTACCAGAAAATCCGCGCTTACCGTAATGCGGAAACGGCCAAATCGCTGCTGGGCGAGACAACCCCATCGGTTGTCGTGACTGACCAGTGCGCCAGCTATCACTGGCTGGTCCCATCCCGACATCAGTTCTGCTGGGCGCACATCACCCGCAACCTGCAACAGATGGCCGATTACAGCGGGGGCGGGCTGACCGCGTTTATCGGTCAACGGCTGGTTTTGCTCTGC
>NZ_JBBMXH010000481.1:0-227 GCF_037996725.1 Xenorhabdus entomophaga | reverse complement strand
CCTGCGTGCGCTTTACGCCCAGTAATTCCGATTAACGCTTGCACCCTCCGTATTACCGCGGCTGCTGGCACGGAGTTAGCCGGTGCTTCTTCTGTGGGTAACGTCAATCGTCAAGTCTATTCAACTTCACGCCTTCCTCCCCACTGAAAGTACTTTACAACCCGAAGGCCTTCTTCATACACGCGGCATGGCTGCATCAGGCTTGCGCCCATTGTGCAATATTCCCC
>NZ_JBBMXH010000480.1:0-228 GCF_037996725.1 Xenorhabdus entomophaga | reverse complement strand
CCAGTGAAAATGCACTTTTATCGCGCCGTCTTTGTTGACGAAGATTTCTTCCCCTTCCGGCCCGACAACGGTCGCACTTTCATCACCGTCTGCCTGTGGCTTGTAATGAAACGGGGAGCGCCAGTCGGCATAACCATCAATAAAGCTGAAATCGTTACTCAGTGTCGTGCCTTCGCCGCCATTGTCTCCCAGTGCCTGCGGGCAGCGGCCATGATGGCTTATCCCGAC
>NZ_JBBMXH010000479.1:0-229 GCF_037996725.1 Xenorhabdus entomophaga | reverse complement strand
ATTACGTTCTCAGGAAGCGGTGCAATGCAGTGCGTCACTGCAAAGTTGGCGAAAACAGTTAGACCAACCAGAGCCGAAACTGCATGTTGTTTTTGGTACAAAAGGTGACCGGCCAAGACAAACCCGCGTATTGGATGTTGCAGCGATGAAAGAAGCTGTTGAGCAGGCCATTGCTATCGCAGAACAACGTGGCGGCAGATTGATTGATAAACCCGACCTCAAGCAGGCC
>NZ_JBBMXH010000478.1:0-229 GCF_037996725.1 Xenorhabdus entomophaga | reverse complement strand
TGCGCCCTTGACGTGGGGCACAAATTTATAGAAATTCAGGATGTGCTGAGCGCGGGGTTCGCTGAATATAATGCCTCGGGCTTCGCCCTGCCTTAAATCGTCTAAAAAACGCTGGCATGCCAGTTTCACCAGTTCACCGGCCACAATCTCACCCGCCACGACCCGCTCAGCATAGCGGATGCCTTCTGATACTTTCGCCATGTTAATCTCTCATTTGTAAAAACTCAGC
>NZ_JBBMXH010000477.1:0-229 GCF_037996725.1 Xenorhabdus entomophaga | reverse complement strand
GCCGGACGGTTCAGTCATTGGCGTGCCTGAACAACCGGTGTTGTTTAACGGAGGCAGTGCCGCGGCAAATGCTTACACCGTTTCAGGTACCACGGAAAGCTGGCGTGAACATGTGGCGCGTCTGGCTGACAATAACCCGTTTATGATGTTAGGGGTAGCTACGGCATTGGCGGCCCCGATGATAGGGATGGTGGGGGCTGACGGTTTTGGTGTTCATCTTTATGCCCAA
>NZ_JBBMXH010000476.1:0-229 GCF_037996725.1 Xenorhabdus entomophaga | reverse complement strand
ACCTCATGAAGATCGCCAGATTATCATTCACCGCTTTGAGCAGGGTGCGACTAAAGTCATCGTGAATGTTGGCACCTTGATCGCGGGTTTTGATAGTGATGTGCGCTGCATTATCTATGCCCGGCCGACGAAATCAGAAATTCGATGGACTCAGTGTCTTGGCAGAGGCTTACGTACTGCGCCGGGTAAAGAAGCCTGCCTTATCTTCGATCACTCCGGTACTGTCCAT
>NZ_JBBMXH010000475.1:0-230 GCF_037996725.1 Xenorhabdus entomophaga | reverse complement strand
GCAACCGGAAAGCCTGTCCGATGTGTTAATGAGCCGGGGTCTGCGCTCACTCTGAGGTCCTTTTATGAAACTATTAATGATTGCTGCCCCGCTGGTCGGGCTGGCGGGCGGTGGCCTGTTGTCTTACGGGGCGTGGCTGCTGCTGCCCGCGGCGGGGTTTATTGTCGCCGGTGGCCTGTGCCTTGGCTGGTCGTATCTGGTCTCACGCCTGCTCAGCCATAAACCCGGTA
>NZ_JBBMXH010000474.1:0-232 GCF_037996725.1 Xenorhabdus entomophaga | reverse complement strand
TACCGCCGTGAAAGGGCGGTGTCCTAGGCCTCTAGACGAAGGGGACATCGAGTCTTCTTCGCAGACGCGCTGCTCATCTTCATTTCATCAGACAATCTGTGTGAACACTCAACATTTCACTATCTTTCGGTTAAGGAGGTGATCCAACCGCAGGTTCCCCTACGGTTACCTTGTTACGACTTCACCCCAGTCATGAATCACAAAGTGGTAAGCGCCCTCCCGAAGGTTAAGC
>NZ_JBBMXH010000473.1:0-232 GCF_037996725.1 Xenorhabdus entomophaga | reverse complement strand
ACAGGCCGGGAAAGAACATCAGGCCTCCTTACCGGGTTTATGGCTGAGCAGGCGTGAGACCAGATACGACCAGCCCAGGCACAGGCCACCGGCGACAATAAACCCCGCCGCGGGCAGCAGCAGCCACGCCCCGTAAGACAGCAGGCCGCCGCCCGCCAGCCCGACCAGCGGGGCAGCAATCATTAATAGTTTCATAAAAGGACCTCAGAGTGAGCGCAGACCCCGGCTCATT
>NZ_JBBMXH010000472.1:0-232 GCF_037996725.1 Xenorhabdus entomophaga | reverse complement strand
CGGCGATCCCGAAGAACTGAAATTATCGTGGCACGGCACTAATCACGGTTTAAACAACGAAGCCGCCGCCCGTAATGATGGTTTCATGCCCATTGACGAAATCGGCCAAAGCTCCAACCCGAAAGAGGTTGCTAACAGCGCTTACAGCCTGTTTAACGGTGTCGGCAAAATTCAGGGAAAACGGGAAGGGGGGAACCGTGCTGTGATCCGCTGGAAAATTGCTGCCCTCTCG
>NZ_JBBMXH010000471.1:0-232 GCF_037996725.1 Xenorhabdus entomophaga | reverse complement strand
CCAGCGGATCGTCATCAATGAGTAAGCGCCCCCTGAGATACAACCCGGTCTCGTCTTCTTTCATCTCGGTATAAATACCGATGGGTTCGTCCATCCGGTGCTGCCAGAGCAGCGCGGGCAGGCTGCCTTTCTCATTCCATTGCTTTAAGGTGTTCGCAAAAGCGCCGGGCAGGACAATATCGTCGTAGCTGTCCTTGACCCCGAACACCGAACCGTAGCCCTCGAACTCACC
>NZ_JBBMXH010000470.1:0-232 GCF_037996725.1 Xenorhabdus entomophaga | reverse complement strand
AATGAGCCGGGGTCTGCGCTCACTCTGAGGTCCTTTTATGAAACTATTAATGATTGCTGCCCCGCTGGTCGGGCTGGCGGGCGGCGGCCTGCTGTCTTACGGGGCGTGGCTACTGCTGCCTGCGGCGGGGTTTATTGTCGCCGGTGGCCTGTGCCTGGGCTGGTCGTATCTGGTCTCACGCCTGCTCAGCCATAAACCCGGTAAGGAGGCCTGATGTTCTTTCCCGGCCTGT
>NZ_JBBMXH010000469.1:0-235 GCF_037996725.1 Xenorhabdus entomophaga | reverse complement strand
CGGTAGTGGCCTGAGCTAATAACTTGTTCACTTTCTCAGCTATCGGTTGAGCCTCTGATTTCGGAGCCTCCTTTCTGGCGGGCTTGGGTTCGGGTAAAGGTAACAGCAGCGCATCAGAAACAGTTTTCACGGCCTCAGTGATCGTGATTCCCTTAGCCCTCACCAACAAATCAAAACCATCACCATACTGCGGGTTATCACACTGGCGGCAATGCCAGTTACCGTCTCCGTGGTC
>NZ_JBBMXH010000468.1:0-236 GCF_037996725.1 Xenorhabdus entomophaga | reverse complement strand
GCTGCATCAGGCGTTAGGGCATTATGTCAGGCAATCTGCGGTTATCCATGTTGACGAAACGCCCCATCAACGCAACGGAGAAGCGGCCACCCGCTGGGTCTGGCTGCTCAGTGGCAGCAAGGCGGTTTACCAGAAAATCCGCGCTTACCGTAATGCGGAAACGGCCAAATCGCTGCTGGGCGAGACAACCCCATCGGTTGTCGTGACTGACCAGTGCGCCAGCTATCACTGGCTGG
>NZ_JBBMXH010000467.1:0-237 GCF_037996725.1 Xenorhabdus entomophaga | reverse complement strand
GACTTTTTGTCTGTCTTCAGTTGTCCCATCACTACGCCGTTCTGGGTGGCAAACGCACTCACCATGTGGAGCATCGACTGCCGATTCTTGCCATCATAAGTTCCCCGCAACATTTTTCCGTCAATGGCGATAATTTCCCCTTCTGAGCGTTCGTTAACCCATTGAGCCCAATGAATAAAACAGTGCTGAAACTCAACGGGATTGAGCCGAGAAATCAGGCGAGCGATAGCATCATGT
>NZ_JBBMXH010000466.1:0-238 GCF_037996725.1 Xenorhabdus entomophaga | reverse complement strand
GGCGGGTAACACATGATATTCACGGGCTTCTATACGACCATGTCCTTGTTCTATCGTGATATTTTCGGCATGACTCACGGCAGAAACTTGGGCTGACAACGCCTTCTTAACTGCGCGATACAACGTTTCCTGATTCCCTTTCACCGCCAGAAGATAGTCACCTTCCTGCTGCACAATTTGTTCCGCAATCTTCGTTTGGCATCCCATCGCATCAATTGTTATCAGGCAACCTGTGATA
>NZ_JBBMXH010000465.1:0-239 GCF_037996725.1 Xenorhabdus entomophaga | reverse complement strand
CACTCAAACGGGTGGAATCAATAAAAGCAATGCCTGTGGGTTTCCCTTTTAATTGAGTCAGATAGCTACATAGTGGCACCAAAACGGAAGGCGCCACACTGACAAAACGAGGATAGCTGACCAAGGTGGGAAAATCCTTATGGTGATATTTCCAAATATGTTCTAGATAAAAATTTTTAAAATCACGGTAATGCGACAGATGAAAAAGGATCAAAAGGGTCATGATTTCACTGGGATAC
>NZ_JBBMXH010000464.1:0-239 GCF_037996725.1 Xenorhabdus entomophaga | reverse complement strand
CAATGTACACAATATCACACCGGTCGCAGCCGATTACCCGCCCCTGTTGCAGGAAAATAGCGGCTGGCCGCTGCTGTCCTGCCTTTCCAGCCCGCCGATGATGCTGTTTGCTACCGACAGCCTGAAAAAGTTTCTCCGGTTGTTTGACCCGTATGCCGATACGCATCGTCCCCTGAGTCGTCAGTTCCGTCAACACATTGACGGCATTTTGCAGGCAGAAGAGCGTTTGACCGACCGGA
>NZ_JBBMXH010000463.1:0-242 GCF_037996725.1 Xenorhabdus entomophaga | reverse complement strand
GCCGATTTCGTCAATGGGCATGAAACCATCATTACGGGCGGCGGCTTCGTTGTTTAAACCGTGATTAGTGCCGTGCCACGATAATTTCAGTTCTTCGGGATCGCCGTATAAACTGCTGGCAGCCTCAACGCTAGTGGTTTTGCCTGCTGAGGATTGAGCGAATAAATGCACACCAAAGCAACTACCGCCTGTCAGTGAGTTAAGCGGTGCAGCTAGTCCTACCAGTACGCCCAGCATCATTG
>NZ_JBBMXH010000462.1:0-242 GCF_037996725.1 Xenorhabdus entomophaga | reverse complement strand
TCAAACGGGGCCCCAGTTGCCCGGCAGGGGCCTCGTCAGGTAACGTAGCCCGGACAGTGTGATGACAACGCTGACAGCGGCCATGAAACAATTGATATTCGGTGATATCCAAAGAGACTTTGGGCAGTTCAAACACCTGATGACGATAGGTCGGGGTCGTATTCGGCTCGACATGCCCGCCACAAAGGGCACAACCGTCATCGGGCAGACAGCGAACGATCGTATCCGTGTCTTTCAATGCA
>NZ_JBBMXH010000461.1:0-243 GCF_037996725.1 Xenorhabdus entomophaga | reverse complement strand
ATATCGATACACCCAAACTTATCTTTGTTTCTCTGTAACTTTTGTTGCTGTGCACCCCAGCTCATCCCTAAGTTCTTAACAATATGTTTCATGGCGACATACTCAATGCTCCCTTCTTTCATCGTGGTGATAGTGTCACCTTTGAAGTTAATTTCAGCAGTTAACAAGTTACTCATGGCGTATTACCTACATTTGAAATGAACCCTCGTTCACATAGAAAATCAGCCCGTCGAAGCTCGCCAG
>NZ_JBBMXH010000460.1:0-244 GCF_037996725.1 Xenorhabdus entomophaga | reverse complement strand
TTTCTGCCACACCGTTTCATCAAACGGGTCGTCATCTTTGTCCAGTGTGTAGATCAGGGCGAAAAAAGTATCATCGGGGGGCACCTGACCACGCAGGACCTTAACGGCATAATCACGCAGTTCGTAACAAATCCCTTCTTTATTAAAGCCGGCGGTGGTAATGCCAAACAACAACGACTGCAAACGCGCCCCCGTGGCCGTTTCCAGTACATCCCACACATCACGGGTTTTATGGGCGTGCAGC
>NZ_JBBMXH010000459.1:0-245 GCF_037996725.1 Xenorhabdus entomophaga | reverse complement strand
ATGTGTTAGGCCTGCCGCCAGCGTTCAATCTGAGCCATGATCAAACTCTTCAATTAAAGGTTTGATGCTCAAAGAATTAAACTGTTGTTAGTTCGTAATGAATTAACTGTTTAGTCACTCTTCAAGACTTAATATCTTTTCGCCTTTCGGCGGAGATAGTGTCCTGCGAGTGCCCACACAGATTGTCTGATTAATTTGTTAAAGAGCGTTGGCAACCGGAAGTCTCTTCCGGGTTGCGAGGCTGC
>NZ_JBBMXH010000458.1:0-246 GCF_037996725.1 Xenorhabdus entomophaga | reverse complement strand
CCGAGATCGATACCAATAAGGGTGACGTTTTGCATGATGGACTCTCCAGAAAAAATACTCTATAAAGAGTATGGTTCACAAGGTGGGGAAGACCATCTCATTAACTCCCGCCTGCTTGTCGGGCGTGGGTAATAAAACCTGAACTTCGCTTAAGAAAGGAAAGAAAAAAAAGGAACTAAGCGCCTGAGGCACGATCAAAGTTTTTGCTTAGAAAACAAAATCGTGGGGATCCTCAGGCTATGACTA
>NZ_JBBMXH010000457.1:0-249 GCF_037996725.1 Xenorhabdus entomophaga | reverse complement strand
ACCCGAAGGTGTCTTCGGACTGGAGTATTGAGAGACTCATCCCTGCCATTTTTCAATGACACGGATTGTTTCAAATTTTCAGCTTGTTCCAGATTGTTAAAGAGCAATATTCCACAATACACCGGCCTTAGCCGGTATATTCTGAAATCATTTTCATGAAAGAGGTAATGGTGGAGCTAAGCGGGATCGAACCGCTGACCTCCTGCGTGCAAGGCAGGCGCTCTCCCAGCTGAGCTATAGCCCCATTGA
>NZ_JBBMXH010000456.1:0-249 GCF_037996725.1 Xenorhabdus entomophaga | reverse complement strand
GAAGCCAATGCCCTTATCCGGGAGCTCTGGGCCAAACTTCGAGAATACGAAGACCGGCTGGCACTGAGTTCGCGTAATTCCTCGCGTTCCCCGTCCAGTGATACGCCTCAGGCACGGGCTGAACGGCAAAAGTTAAAAGCCCTGGTCGCCGAAATCAGGCTGGCGCTCAGCCAGGCCACACAGGGCACCGCAGACCACTGAGTGCATTGAAAGACACGGATACGATCGTTCGCTGTCTGCCCGATGACG
>NZ_JBBMXH010000455.1:0-249 GCF_037996725.1 Xenorhabdus entomophaga | reverse complement strand
ACCCGAAGGTGTCTTCGGACTGGAGTATTGAGAGACTCATCCCTGCCATTTTTCAATGACACGGATTGTTTCAAATTTTCAGCTTGTTCCAGATTGTTAAAGAGCAATATTTCACAATACACCGGCCTTAGCCGGTACATTCTGAAATCATTTTCATGAAAGAGGTAATGGTGGAGCTAAGCGGGATCGAACCGCTGACCTCCTGCGTGCAAGGCAGGCGCTCTCCCAGCTGAGCTATAGCCCCATTGA
>NZ_JBBMXH010000454.1:0-251 GCF_037996725.1 Xenorhabdus entomophaga | reverse complement strand
GTATTGAGCGAGTCCTGCGTGATGTCGGGCTGTCGCGAACCCAAGCCAAGGCCCTGATGGCTGACGGCTACCGTGCACTTTCTCTGCGTGATGCTGAGCAGGCCGCACTGGACACCTTGAAATCCATTAAATTTAACTAAAAATCCATTAAATTTAACTAAATAAGAGGCTGTTATGGCGATTGATCATAAAGATGTCAGTGAAGTTGCGCAGGAACTGAAAGGCGCTTTCGAGGCATTCCAACAGAAAAA
>NZ_JBBMXH010000453.1:0-251 GCF_037996725.1 Xenorhabdus entomophaga | reverse complement strand
CTTCGGTACTTTTCAGCAGTTCCGGTTTCGCCGAGGCCATCAGCTTAAACGCCTCGGTAATGCGGGTTGCCCCAAACTCCGTGGTGCGGCCCAGCCGCTGGGCGTTTTCATTCAGCTGCTTTAACTGCGCCCCTGTCGCTCCCGTAATGGCCGACAAATCGGACAGTGCCTGTCCGTACTTACGGGTAGTCAGGATAATGGAGCCTAACGAAAAGCCCGTTCCGGCCAGCATCATTAACCGGCCGGAGACG
>NZ_JBBMXH010000452.1:0-252 GCF_037996725.1 Xenorhabdus entomophaga | reverse complement strand
AACCCGATTACATTGGGTTCTTGATGTCACGATGGGAGAAGATGCTTGCCTTATCCACCGGGGAGAATCGGCTGAAATATTGGGATGTATGCGTCACATCAGTGTCAATATATTGCGGGCAGAGAAAACCAAAAAAGCCAGTATTCGCCGAAAACAACGGTTTGCGAGCATGGATATTAACTATTTGGATAAGGTATTAGTTGCAGGGTTTAAGGCGTTGGGCAAGAAGTGAACATTCACGCTCTTGCCCTG
>NZ_JBBMXH010000451.1:0-254 GCF_037996725.1 Xenorhabdus entomophaga | reverse complement strand
TCATCAAGATAACGTTGTGCCGTGGGCAGGTAGTTGGGTAACAATTCCCGCCGTTTCATCTCGACCCGTTCTGCTGTGGTCAGTAACTCACGTAACCGCTTTACATCCTGCTCAATGGCACGGGCTTGCAGGTGCATACTTGTACCATCGGCAATGGCGACAGCTTGCTGCCGTGCCAGTTTCTGGCGCAGTGCCACTTCTGCCCGGTGTCGTTGAACAGGCGACAGCATTATTTGTTACCCAAAGTTTCAGCA
>NZ_JBBMXH010000450.1:0-254 GCF_037996725.1 Xenorhabdus entomophaga | reverse complement strand
GGGTTCACTTCTGGCACGATTCAGGGATAGCGGGATTATTAGGTGGGCATGTCGGAGGCCGATATCCCGCCATGACCCCTGACATGATTACCACCGCGGTCGAAGCCGCCAAGGCAGAATCTCTGACGTTAGCCCGGATCGCACAGAAAGTCGAGGACAAGCATGGCCCGCTGCCCTGTACGCTTGAGACGCTGGCGAATACCCTGAAAAAACAGGGGCTAACCTATAAACGGGCCCGCCTGTCTTTAAAAAAA
>NZ_JBBMXH010000449.1:0-255 GCF_037996725.1 Xenorhabdus entomophaga | reverse complement strand
AATTTGTTGGCGGAATAAAGGGGAATGGTGGAATAAAGGGTTGTGGGGGCATCACGCAGTGTATCCCTGTAGGTGTTAAAACGCATACAGGACCATCCGATAACTCGCCGGGAGTGTTAGCATAAGTTAGCACTGGAGCTAAAATAGCTGAACTCGCCAACAGACAAAGAAGAAGACATTTTTTCATTTTACTCTCCGCTTGTAACATTATTATCAAAAGATGGATAAGCCTAACAACCTTATCTTTCACAACAA
>NZ_JBBMXH010000448.1:0-255 GCF_037996725.1 Xenorhabdus entomophaga | reverse complement strand
TTGTTGTGAAAGATAAGGTTGTTAGGCTTATCCATCTTTTGATAATAATGTTACAAGCGGAGAGTAAAATGAAAAAATGTCTTCTTCTTTGTCTGTTGGCGAGTTCAGCTACTTTAGCTCCAGTGCTAACTTATGCTAACACTTCCGGCGAGTTATCGGATGGTCCTGTATGCGTTTTAACACCTACAGGGATACACTGCGTGATGCCCCCACAACCCTTTATTCCACCATTCCCCTTTATTCCGCCAACAAATT
>NZ_JBBMXH010000447.1:0-256 GCF_037996725.1 Xenorhabdus entomophaga | reverse complement strand
AGAAAGAGACGGTATCGGTCTAGGCTTGTAGCTCAGGTGGTTAGAGCGCACCCCTGATAAGGGTGAGGTCGGTGGTTCAAGTCCACTCAGGCCTACCAATTTTGCTTGCCCCGGGCGGCCAAGCGAAGGGGCGGATAACGTACAGTCAATGGGGCTATAGCTCAGCTGGGAGAGCGCCTGCCTTGCACGCAGGAGGTCAGCGGTTCGATCCCGCTTAGCTCCACCATTACCTCTTTCATGAAAATGATTTCAGAAT
>NZ_JBBMXH010000446.1:0-256 GCF_037996725.1 Xenorhabdus entomophaga | reverse complement strand
CCGATTGACCCTGGCGTACCGGACGAGCGGAAGAACTGGTTGATAAAAGATTGTTCAGCCAAATTGCTGCTCACCGATATGTGGGCTGATATTCCGGCTGATCTTCTGGCTGTTCCGTTATTTCGTCTCTCTGGCGAGATGAGCACCATCAGGGAAGAAGACTGCCTCAATCCTGACTTACCCGCTTCCAGTACCGGATCTGCGTATATCATGTATACCTCTGGCTCTACCGGTACACCAAAAGGCGTGGTAGTGC
>NZ_JBBMXH010000445.1:0-260 GCF_037996725.1 Xenorhabdus entomophaga | reverse complement strand
CCTCGGGGTCTCACAATCGGCGATTCATTACGCTTTGAAACGGCTTCGGCTCACGCTTAAAAAAAACCTTAAAACACCCTCGCGCTGATCCTCAGCGTCGTCAGGCGTTTGCCGAGCGCATCAGCGGCTATGAACAGGAAGGCAAACCGATTGTGTATTTGGATGAAAGTGGTTTCGCGCAGTCAATGCCACGGATATACGGGTATTCAGAAAAAGGGCGGCGTTGTTTTGGTACACAGGATTGGAATGCGAAAGGCCGT
>NZ_JBBMXH010000444.1:0-263 GCF_037996725.1 Xenorhabdus entomophaga | reverse complement strand
ACCGTTGGTGGAGTATTACGCGCTGTCCCAGCTTTATAACTTTGTCACGCTGGATATCAGCAAAAGTTGCACAACAGTGCCACTGAATGAGGAGGGTACGTTTGAACTGATTTTTCGTTTCGAGGGTGAATTGCCGCTGGATAATGTCGATAAGGCATTTTTATTGGGCTGCGTCCCGGCTATTCATCTGGAAAACCGGCGTACCCCGCCCATTGCACTGGAGACCGGCAATCACCGCTATTCCCTGCCATTGGGAGAATCGG
>NZ_JBBMXH010000443.1:0-263 GCF_037996725.1 Xenorhabdus entomophaga | reverse complement strand
ACCGTTGGTGGAGTATTACGCGCTGTCCCAGCTTTATAACTTTGTCACGCTGGATATCAGCAAAAGTTGCACAACAGTGCCACTGAATGAGGAGGGTACGTTTGAACTGATATTTCGTTTCCAGGGTGAATTGCCATTGGCGGATGTCGATGAGGCATTTTTATTGGGCTGCGTCCCGGCTATTCATCTGGAAAACCGGCGTACCCCGCCCATTGCACTGGAGACCGGCAATCACCGCTATTCCCTGCCATTGGGAGAATCGG
>NZ_JBBMXH010000442.1:0-264 GCF_037996725.1 Xenorhabdus entomophaga | reverse complement strand
GAGGCACATGATATTGGGTTTCAATTCTCAAAAGAGAGTATAAGATCACAGCTCTTTACTCGAAGCAACTTATTTATTTTTGGCTAAAAAACATTCGTGATCTTGCCCTGGTGGTATGACTAAGTTAGTTAGAATCAACGATAACTCTCTATAACATATATAACTTTTCAAAATGGTAGGAGTGTCAAAGAAACTCAGTCCAAATTTTGCGAGTTTTGATTTTCCAGAAACAAAAAGGCAAAAAAGAGGACTGAGTTATGCTTA
>NZ_JBBMXH010000441.1:0-266 GCF_037996725.1 Xenorhabdus entomophaga | reverse complement strand
AAGCGTCCCGATTACGGCCGCTGTGGGGGAACAACATTTCCAGTTTAACACCTGCCGCCCCTTGCATATTGAACCTTTTGTGATGCGGGATAAACAGATCCAAAAGACCCGCGAATACAGCGATATTGTGCTGACGCTGCATCAGACGGGCAATGCCGTGTCGAGCTGGTCAGGCGGAAAGCTGACTTTCTTTCTGGGCACGGATAAAAACCGGGCCGCCCAATTAAGCTTATGGCTGGATATGCACATCGATGAGGTCTATTGGC
>NZ_JBBMXH010000440.1:0-266 GCF_037996725.1 Xenorhabdus entomophaga | reverse complement strand
ACTGTCAGTCGCAAATTAACCGCGTCGCTAAATGATACGCGGAAAGTTTGCGCAACCATTAATGAGGTGTGCAAATTCTGTGAGTAAATATCATTTACGCTCAATGTCCGAAAAATGGGTGCTAAAGCAAATTCACTGAGACAACACCAAATTTGCTATTAAATCTTTATTTATCAATATGATGTAAATTATTTACGATACAAAAGATAAAATTGAGACAACATAAAATAGGCTTGGTTGTCTCAATTTTCAGATATTAATCATTA
>NZ_JBBMXH010000439.1:0-267 GCF_037996725.1 Xenorhabdus entomophaga | reverse complement strand
CCAGTTGAGCGAGCGGCCATGTCAGCCAGCCGTAAACTTCCGTCCAGAATGCCCGCGCCGCATTAAGCAGTTTGGCGGGTTCCCCCTTGTCCATCCATGAGGGTAAGGCCAACCGCTTAAGGCGTTCCCGGAACTCAGACATTCTTCACCTCCACGGTGAGTGATTGCAGCCGGGGGACACTCAATTCACTGAGAATGTCGCCCAATGAAAAAGTCAGTGACTCAATTTCGGTAAATTCACGGTGTATCTCGCGGCCCAAGTTCGAA
>NZ_JBBMXH010000438.1:0-268 GCF_037996725.1 Xenorhabdus entomophaga | reverse complement strand
TAACGGAATAAGGGCTCTTTTCTTCAATGTAATTATTCGATTGTAGCTGACCAGACCAGGGAAATCTGCGTTGAGATATTGCTGCACATGCTCAGTATAAAACGCTTTAAAATGACGATAATGGCTCATGTGAAATAAAATGAGGATCGTCATTATTTCACTGAGAGACAGGGAAGTGGCACGATGACGCTTGAGCTGATTATTCTCAATGAGCTGTTGTTCCCAAAGGGGAATAAATTTTTGGCAAAAATCATCGACGCAACAGAAA
>NZ_JBBMXH010000437.1:0-270 GCF_037996725.1 Xenorhabdus entomophaga | reverse complement strand
TATGCGCCAATCGCTTACAGACGGGCTAGGAACCCTAGGCGGCATCAGGCTGCATACACCGCACCAAATCTAATCGTATTTATTTTAACCTACATTTAAGATACAAGGCGGCAGGTAGTGCAACTCAATATTCAAAACTTCGGCAAAAAATTGAACGACTTCGGAACGGTGGTAACCCGCACCATCCAGAATAATATGGATTTTTTGCGAAAGTGGGTAGGTTTCCCGGATTGCGCCGAAAAAAAGGACGACATTTTTCGCGTTAATCGT
>NZ_JBBMXH010000436.1:0-271 GCF_037996725.1 Xenorhabdus entomophaga | reverse complement strand
CTGCCTGTGCCTGCGGGGGAACTTCTATGCCTATAAGGTGAAGGCACTGGGGGAGGTGGTGGAATTATTACCGCTCGACCCGGGCAGTGTGGTCCCCAAACTCAATAACGATTGGGTACCAGAATATCAGGTCACCTTCTACTCCCCGAATGAATGTCGTGAACTGGAAGAACTCAACCCGCGAGAGGGCGGGGATATTTACCTGACGCCCATGAACATGACAACCAAACCTGAACAATCCCCGAAAAAGGAGGAAGAGACGCATGCCGAT
>NZ_JBBMXH010000435.1:0-272 GCF_037996725.1 Xenorhabdus entomophaga | reverse complement strand
TACACCCGCAAACCGTTTATCCACTTCTACACCACTAAACGGGTGGGTTCCCTGCTGGTTGACAGTCACGCCGTGAAGTTGCTGAAAGGCGCTGCGGGCAGTAAGTAATCTTCGGGCGGCCGGTGTGCCGCCTTATTAGCGGAGGGAATATGCCATTACCGACGATTGAAGAGCTGCGCTTGCAGTGCAAAGTGGATGAAACGCAGGACGATGAGCTGTTACTGACCTACCTCATGAGTGCCAGAGAAAAAGCCGAAAATTACCTCAATCGA
>NZ_JBBMXH010000434.1:0-272 GCF_037996725.1 Xenorhabdus entomophaga | reverse complement strand
TCAGTTCCTTCATGGTGGTGGGCTTAATCAGTTTTTCGTAGTAAGTCCCCAAGAACGGCGCAAAGGGTGTGCCCGACAACCCAACTACGGGTATGTCACTGTCACGGATAATTTCCAGCATCCGCTTACGGCGCAAGTGCGCCTCGTCAATGATTAACAAATCGATATTGTCAGGAAACTCACGGCGGATAATGGTATCGGCTGACGCGATCTGAATGAGCAGTGTTGGGTCATAATTCGGGTGGTCACGCCAGACATAACTGATTTCATCT
>NZ_JBBMXH010000433.1:0-273 GCF_037996725.1 Xenorhabdus entomophaga | reverse complement strand
TATGACCGGACAAAAGAGGCGTTTTTACTCAAAGATCTCGATTTATGGGAAGTGAGTCTGGTGACCTTTCCCGCTAACGATGAAGCGCGGGTGAGTGAGGTGAAGTCGGCCCTTGCCCGCGGTGAAATACCTTCTCCAAAAAGTATTGAGCGAGTCCTGCGCGATGTCGGGCTGTCGCGAACCCAAGCCAAGGCCCTGATGGCTGACGGCTACCGTGCACTTTCTCTGCGTGATGCTGAGCAGGCCGCACTGGCCACCTTGAAATCCATTAAA
>NZ_JBBMXH010000432.1:0-275 GCF_037996725.1 Xenorhabdus entomophaga | reverse complement strand
GTACCGCTTTTGCCGGTTAATTAATCAGGCGCTGGCGTGTTTTATCACCCGGTCTTCGTTTGTCATGCTGGAGATTTTCACCCCGGACAGTCACAAGGTGCTGTGGCAGTTCTGGCATGTCGATGGGTTACGCCCGGAAATGTAACCGATTAAGGAACACATGGCATCAACCATAAGGAAAAAATCAACATGAAAAGTGGATTACGCTTTGTCTGCCACATCACCGGTGTGCCGGAAGACACTTTTGCTGTGGGGGAATTTTCTCTACAGGAAGG
>NZ_JBBMXH010000431.1:0-276 GCF_037996725.1 Xenorhabdus entomophaga | reverse complement strand
ACGCACCCGCCCTCTAAGAACCGTACGAGCGACTTTCACCGCATACGGCTCAAGCCTTTATAAACCTGCTCAGCAGGCCAGCATGTTGACCGAAGATTCGCGCTCATGTACTCATGATGGCAAGAAGGATGGAGTAATACTCTGTTTCCGATGACATCTCTGCCGCCCCGATGGCGAGGCACCCGATTGTGTTCCTGCCAGCCTGTTTCTTGAGTGATTGGCATTTTACATAACGCACAACGTCCCTGTTGTTCGCGATAAAGAACGAATATTTGC
>NZ_JBBMXH010000430.1:0-277 GCF_037996725.1 Xenorhabdus entomophaga | reverse complement strand
TATCAGCAATGAGTTCACCCGGTTCAGTGTCTCTGGCAGCACATTTAATTACCACGTGGATTACGATGTGCATCGGTGGGAGCAAAAGGGGTACGGTGGCGGGCAGAGCGGTGCTGGCTGGGATGTGATGGAAAACCGCGTCACTATTTGGGCGATATAATATGTTTGGCATTGAATTTTATACCGATAACGGATTTGTCCAGATTTCGGATAAATCCCCGGCGCTGGGATTTCTGAAAAAAGCGGCGGATGGGGAGAGTAACCGACAACTGGGATA
>NZ_JBBMXH010000429.1:0-277 GCF_037996725.1 Xenorhabdus entomophaga | reverse complement strand
ACAGGCCACGCCGTCTCCACCAATATAAATCTCACCGATCGCCCCCAGTGGCACGGGTTCGCCATAAGCGTTCAACAAATAGAGGCGTGTGTTAGCGATTGGCCGACCAATGGGAAGCTTTGTCGTCCCTACCGGCATTTCAGTGATACGGTATGTCGTGGTAAATGTCGTTCCCTCACTCGGCCCATAGCCATTCAATAACTGCTGAGGCGGGCTATTACGCAGGACCTGAGCGATCACATGCGGATTAAGCACATCCCCTCCGACAATCAAGATA
>NZ_JBBMXH010000428.1:0-283 GCF_037996725.1 Xenorhabdus entomophaga | reverse complement strand
TCAATTAAATGCCGATAGATTATTCATTTGAGTATCTGTGTAAGGGAAGAGCAAAGTGAAAAATCAGAAAGAATCCCTGTACCGACAAGAACTGGCCTACCTGCGGGAAAAAATGAAGTTAGCCGCCACCGAAAATCCGCAGTTAGCCGAGTTTCTGGAAAATCCCCATGACCCTGATATTGAACGCCTGCTGGAAGGTTTTGCCCTGCTGTCTTCAAACTTACGCAGTACTGTTGAGGACAGCATTCCACAAGTCACCCATGAAATGTTGGGACGCATCTGG
>NZ_JBBMXH010000427.1:0-283 GCF_037996725.1 Xenorhabdus entomophaga | reverse complement strand
GCATTATTTGTTACCCAAAGTTTCAGCAGGTTCCGCCACCGTACCAATGGTCACGGCCTTTTCATCATAAGCGGCATACAATTCTGGCGTTTCCAGTGCGTAACCTTCGTTTCGCAGGTATTTGTTTTCGAACTGTTTACGGTCGTCCACAAATTCCGCCTTACGCTGACGGGTATTGCGCTGGGTCAGAATTTGCAGGTTCGGCAACATAGTGACAATCATACGCTTACCCGGCATAAATGGCGGTATCATTGATGGACGTCCGGCAATGGTGCTTTCCAGC
>NZ_JBBMXH010000426.1:0-285 GCF_037996725.1 Xenorhabdus entomophaga | reverse complement strand
TTACGGAGCTCCCCAAACGCCATCCCAACGATCCTCTGCACGATCTGCTCCCGTGGAACGTGAATATGGGCGACATCATGTAAATACACTGCTTAATTGGCCGCTTACACTTATACAGCCTGGTGATGACCTGCCGTGCCAATGATATTAATCCTTATTTTTACTTCCGGTATATTTTACGGAGCTCCCCAAACGCCATCCCAACGATCCTCTGCACGATCTGCTCCCGTGGAACGTGAATATGGGCGACATCATGTAAATACACTGCTTAATTGGCCGCTTACG
>NZ_JBBMXH010000425.1:0-286 GCF_037996725.1 Xenorhabdus entomophaga | reverse complement strand
ACTGATCCGCCCCTGCGCTTCAGAGATAAGGCCCGTGGAAAAGTGGATGCCATAAGTGTCCCGGATCAGGCGCTGTATCTTACTGATGCTCAGAGGGTATTGTCCCGACAGGACCGCCATCTGGCTCATCAAACAGGGCCCCAGTTGTCCGGAAGGCGCATCGTCGGGTAACGCGGCCCGGACGGTGTGATGACAACGCTGACAGCGGCCATGAAACAGTTGATATTCGGTGATATCCAGGGCGATTTTGGGCAGTTCGAACACCTGATGACGATAGGTCGGGGTC
>NZ_JBBMXH010000424.1:0-290 GCF_037996725.1 Xenorhabdus entomophaga | reverse complement strand
CGCGTTTCTCCGTGCAGTTGCCATTGCCGTCATAGGCATAATGCCACTGGGTACCGGCGTAATCGGTCTCCGTGACCACCCGCCCGTCCGCATCCAGCGTGTAACGGTAGCGTTCACCCAGCGGGTTAATCACTTCAATCAACTGCAGGCTGTTTTTGTCGTAGCGGTACGCCCAGCGGTGGCCTTCGCCATCCACCCGCGCCACCGGCAGGTCAAAGGGGCCGTATTCCAGATCCCATGCCACCCCGCGGGCATCCGTCCATGTCGTCAGGTTGCCGTGGCGATCATGG
>NZ_JBBMXH010000423.1:0-291 GCF_037996725.1 Xenorhabdus entomophaga | reverse complement strand
ATGCAGCCGCTCTTTGACAGCACGCTGATTCCCCCGCCCGAGTTGTTCGTACAGTGAACAGGGCAGCATGCCGACCGATTCCGCCAGTACCCGCACACAGCTAAAGACCGCGGTCAGTTGCATCGCCAGCTGAGGGCTGACCCGCCGTCCGGTGTAGGTATCATACGAGAGGCCGATTAATTCACTCAGGTCACGGGAAGTCATCGGTTCAGCGGATTTTCGAAACAGGCCGGGAAAGAACATCAGGCCTCCTTACCGGGTTTATGGCTGAGCAGGCGTGAGACCAGATAC
>NZ_JBBMXH010000422.1:0-292 GCF_037996725.1 Xenorhabdus entomophaga | reverse complement strand
TAAGCATAACTCAGTCCTCTTTTTTGCCTTTTTGTTTCTGGAAAATCAAAACTCGCAAAATTTGGACTGAGTTTCTTTGACACTCCTACCATTTTGAAAAGTTATATATGAAATAGCCAAGCAACATAATATTTTTGTAGTCATGGATTCAGCGCGTTTCTGTGAAAACGCCTATTTTATTCAGGGCGAGAGCGTGAACTTTTTGTTAAAAAATTTCAGGTTTGACGAATAAGAAAAAATATAATTTCATACTTCTTTTTTCGGGAAGTATTCTTATGAGTATCGATACTTT
>NZ_JBBMXH010000421.1:0-293 GCF_037996725.1 Xenorhabdus entomophaga | reverse complement strand
GAATGAGAAAGGCAGCTTACCCGCGCTGCTCTGGCAGCACCGGATGGACGAACCCATCGGTATTTATACCGAGATGAAAGAAGACGAGACCGGGCTGTATCTCAAGGGGCGCTTACTCATTGATGACGATCCGCTGGCGAAACGGGCCCACGCCCATATGAAAGCCGGTTCCCTGTCGGGGTTGTCCATCGGCTATATCCTGAAAGACTGGGAATATGACCGGACAAAAGAGGCGTTTTTACTCAAAGATCTCGATTTATGGGAAGTGAGTCTGGTGACCTTTCCCGCTAACG
>NZ_JBBMXH010000420.1:0-294 GCF_037996725.1 Xenorhabdus entomophaga | reverse complement strand
GACCGTTTTAGGTGGACTGATTGCTTACTGCCTTAAATTGAAGAAACCATCACTGAAAGTTTTCTACTTAGAAGAAGATGTTCCAATGATGGCTTAAGCAGAATTCGGGTTGATTAAGTTAGATTTTATTATCATGAGATACATCGTAATAAAAAAAGAGCAATAAATACAAAAGTCTTTTGCTGATATATAACTTTTCATAATTATGAGAATTTCATATTTCCTATTCCTTTCCAACTATTTGCTGAAGCGGCATTCAAGAAAATCTTAACTCTTTTGATGAGCTGCCACATA
>NZ_JBBMXH010000419.1:0-295 GCF_037996725.1 Xenorhabdus entomophaga | reverse complement strand
ACCTGACGAGGCCCCTGCCGGGCAACTGGGGCCCCGTTTGATGAGCCAGATGGCGGTCCTGTCGGGACAATATCACTTGAGCATCAGTAAAATACAGCGCCTGATCCGGGAAACTTATGGCATCCACTTCTCCACGGGCCTTATCTCTGAAGCGCAGGGACGGATCAGCTCAATGTTGACGCCGCTGCATCAGGCGTTAGGGCATTATGTCAGGCAATCTGCGGTTATCCATATTGACGAAACGCCCCATCAACGCAACGGGGAAGCGGCCACCCGCTGGGTCTGGTTGCTCAGC
>NZ_JBBMXH010000418.1:0-295 GCF_037996725.1 Xenorhabdus entomophaga | reverse complement strand
TCATTGAAGATGCTTGATTTTTCACTCACATTAGCTCATGTTAGCGACCATGAAAATTCATCTGACAGCAGATCAAAAGAAAGCCCTCGAATTGATGCATGATACCACTCGTGATGGACGAGTACGTGACCGTATCAAAGCGGTTCTTTTGGCTTCCGAGGGGTGGACAGCCCAGATGATTGCTCAGGCCTTGCGTATTCACGAAAGTACCGTAAGCCGCCATCTGAAAGATTATTTCTCTCAGGAAAAGCTCGCCCCTGAAAATGGGGGCTCTGAAAGTCACCTGTCTGCCGAA
>NZ_JBBMXH010000417.1:0-295 GCF_037996725.1 Xenorhabdus entomophaga | reverse complement strand
ATGCATCAATTCGAGGGCTTTCTTTTGATCTGCTGTCAGATGAATTTTCATGGTCGCTAACATGAGCTAATGTGAGTGAAAAATCAAGCATCTTCAATGACGATGGATATATGTCACTATTGTACTGAAACTAATTGATATATTGAATTGGTATTTTGTGATGTTGATAGAATATTAATCTTGGTTTAACGCGATGCTCGACTTTTATGATGAGTTGAAATGACATAGCCGCTCCTTTATAACTTTAAGTCGTCAAAAATAGAGAAATAAAGGAACAAAAGGCTATGTCACAGCA
>NZ_JBBMXH010000416.1:0-296 GCF_037996725.1 Xenorhabdus entomophaga | reverse complement strand
TCAGACAGGAATAGGAAGACTCACCCGCTCTTAGCTTACGCCATCATGACTCACAGAGTCGTGATCGCTATGCAGAAAAGCAAAGTCCGATAATCGGATATTGGACGATAAGTGACTTCCTGAATGTTTTTTCAGCATTTTATATCACCCCAGTACAAAACTGTCGGGGTTATATCAACCAGCGTAGTTGAATATGCTAAATGAGGCAGAAATTATGATGATGATAATTATCAAAGAAGATGGCAGCACATCTATAACGGCTGAGGGATATTCAGCATGGTATGACAAAGATGGGC
>NZ_JBBMXH010000415.1:0-299 GCF_037996725.1 Xenorhabdus entomophaga | reverse complement strand
GGCTGGTCGTATCTGGTCTCACGCCTGCTCAGCCATAAACCCGGTAAGGAGGCCTGATGTTCTTTCCCGGCCTGTTTCGAAAATCCGCTGAACCGATGACTTCCCGTGACCTGAGTGAACTGATTGGCTTGTCTTACGATACCTACACCGGACGGCGGGTCAGCCCACAGTTAGCCATGCAGCTCACGGCGGTCTTTAGCTGTGTGCGGGTACTGGCGGAATCGGTCGGCATGCTGCCCTGTTCACTGTACGAACAACTCGGGCGGGGGAATCAGCGTGCTGTCAAAGAGCGGCTGCAT
>NZ_JBBMXH010000414.1:0-301 GCF_037996725.1 Xenorhabdus entomophaga | reverse complement strand
CGGCATATCGGAAATAAACTGTTTGTTGGTGTCCCTCAGGGTGGTGCAGTCGATAAAACTGCCGGTTAACCCGGTGGCCCCCAGCGCCTTACAGTTAATCAGCGCTTTCATCTGATCCACCGTGTCGCCGGGCTTGCCGAACTTCACGAGGGTGCCCGCAGGCAGGACGGCATACTCAGGTGAGGATGTTGCCATGGTGTTTGACTCCTATTGACTGTAATCGGACAGGGCGTCGCGGATTTCCTGCGCGAGCACCTTAACGACGGCGGTTTTGTTGTAATCCAGCGCCGGACGGATAAAC
>NZ_JBBMXH010000413.1:0-304 GCF_037996725.1 Xenorhabdus entomophaga | reverse complement strand
ATCCCTCGACATAAGGTCTTTGCGGGGATAGCAAAGCGCGGAAAAAATTCAATGGGCTGGTTTTACGGTTTCAAATTACACTTGGTTGTCAATCATCAGGGGGAAATTCTACAGGGCAAACGGGTCTAAATTATACTGACGTAAATCCCACCGTAAGGACTTTCAGCAGATAGCTATTATCCCATCCGGCTTCCTGGCGCTTGGTTTTCACGCCGACCTTAACGGTTTTCTCATTCTTCAGCAGGTTAAGCGCTATTTTATTCATTAAGGCGAGGTTTTCAGCCGCATGACCACTTCTCAGACG
>NZ_JBBMXH010000412.1:0-305 GCF_037996725.1 Xenorhabdus entomophaga | reverse complement strand
ATCGACCGTCGGCAGATCGCCCGCCGGAATGGGTTTCCCTTTGTCATCCACCAGACAGTCCAGCACCCTTTGGATGTTCAGACGAGAAGCTTCCCGCCCGCTTCCTGTGTCGCTGAGTTTGTCCACCGACTCTTCCAGATTCATCAGTTCGGCCGCCGTCATGCGGCGCAGGTTCACTTGGGTGCCAAAAAGTGCCACTTCTTTCACATGGGGGCGTGGGGTTAACAAGGCGGCTTTCAGTGCTTTCATTGGGTGACTCCTGTTTTCGGGGTGGCGATACCCCAGACGAGGTTATTCTGTTTGCC
>NZ_JBBMXH010000411.1:0-309 GCF_037996725.1 Xenorhabdus entomophaga | reverse complement strand
GTGCTCTTCTCCTAATACTTTGGGAACTTTGGCAAGAAAGCTTTTATGTTGCAGTCGAGTATATTTCTTGCAAGGGAATGTTAACCCTTCCGCCTCAGCTTTCGCCTTACGATCGGCATTGATGTAATCCACCATTTCCAAACTGGTCATGGTGGGCGCTTCTGTTATTGGAAGAGCTGCTTTCTTAGTTGTTAATAATTGCATCGCGTATTACCTACATTTGAAATGAACCCTCGTTCACATAGAAAATCAGCCCGTCGAAGCTCGCCAGCTATAACTGACTTCCTCGAAGGCTCATATCAAAGTGAT
>NZ_JBBMXH010000410.1:0-310 GCF_037996725.1 Xenorhabdus entomophaga | reverse complement strand
CCCTCCGACAATCAAGATATTGATCTGTGGGAGAACCGGAGACAACTCCGCTGCCAGTCGGTTAAACAATCCAACCGTCAGCCACAAAACCGTAATCCGATGAACCTGTAAGGCCTGTACAAACGCCTGTGGTGTCAACAAGGTAGCGTGGTCGATGACCACCAGCGCGCCACCGTTGAGCAAAGGCGTCCAGACTTCGAAGGTACTCGCGTCGAAAGCCGGATTAGCGGTAAAGGCAATGCGGTCATCCTGTCCGGTTTCAGCATAACCATTATTGATAACCAACCGAACCACCGCACGATGAGGCACT
>NZ_JBBMXH010000409.1:0-313 GCF_037996725.1 Xenorhabdus entomophaga | reverse complement strand
ACCCAGACGTACCTGATAAATCACGTCCTGCCCGTGAGCCGTATCCGGTTGTGGCTGGTATTGCAACGGCAGATTAGCCGTCATTCCCAAATGGCTGTCACTGAAAAACAGCGTTTCATCCTCAAACCAGAAACTAATGCCTTCTTCCGCGGCCAGCCGACAGAAAAATGCATAATCGGATTCCCGTTTCTGGGTGGTGTATTCCCGGTTCTGATGCGTATCTTCCAGTTGGGAATCAGCCTGAACATGGTGTTTTTTCAGCAACAGGTTCATGATATCCGGCACACTCTGGCGATGGTAAATATGGCTGTCC
>NZ_JBBMXH010000408.1:0-313 GCF_037996725.1 Xenorhabdus entomophaga | reverse complement strand
AAGGTACATGATATTGGGTTTCAATGCTCAAAAGAGAGTATAAGATCACAGCGCTTTACTCGAAGCAACCTGTTTATTTTTGACTAAAAAACATTCGTGATCTTGCCCTGGCTTCCCACTCAGCAACACACTTATTGCACCTAATTGGCTCACCAACTTGACTAATAATGTAATTTATTTTCTTTCCTATAAAATTATTTTTATTTCTTGGATTCGCATGATAAGTGCAATTTCTGAAAAAGGCGGTCAGTTGCTATAGTAGGCATCTTTCTCGCCAAAGGAAAATGCACTATGACCTATAAACAACTGACCG
>NZ_JBBMXH010000407.1:0-313 GCF_037996725.1 Xenorhabdus entomophaga | reverse complement strand
TATTCGCCGAAAACAACGGCTTGCGAGCATGGATATTAACTATTTGGATAAGGTATTAGTTGCAGGGTTTAAGGCGTTGGGCAAGAAGTGAACATTCACGCTCTTGCCCTGTTATAGCTCCCTTTTTATATTTCTGTGATAACTGATTAAATAAAAATTAAAGGCTGATAGAGTACAGGATCATCTTTAATTAAACTGAGCCTCTTGGATTCGCATGATAAGTGCAATTTCTGAAAAAGGCGGTCAGTTGCTATAGTAGGCATCTTTCTCGCCAAAGGAAAATGCACTATGACCTATAAACAACTGACCGAAT
>NZ_JBBMXH010000406.1:0-314 GCF_037996725.1 Xenorhabdus entomophaga | reverse complement strand
ACATTGAGCGTAAATGATATTTACTCACAGAATTTGCACACCTCATTAATGGTTGCGCAAACTTTCCGCGTATCATTTAGCGACGCGGTTAATTTGCGACTGACAGTTAGTCAGTCACAAAAAGAAAAGGTGTTGCGGAAATCACCACCATCTTCAAGGTGTGATATCCCACCTTGGGTATGGTGATTTCCACCATGCCTTTACACTCACAGGGTTACTTAATGTAACTCAGTGACTAACGACGAATATCGTCGGAACCAATGATCACCAGTTTGCAAATATGGCGTCTGCTTATTTTTCAAGCCATCACTGTA
>NZ_JBBMXH010000405.1:0-320 GCF_037996725.1 Xenorhabdus entomophaga | reverse complement strand
ACCTCTTCCGCTTTGTGACAGTAACGGCAAACCACATCCACTTTAGCCATATCTCACCCATAATAAAAAGCGGGGAGTTTACCACAATATCTAATCATTGGGAGCATGACCACTTAACTCTATAAAAATCATCTGGTTGCTGACATATACAAAAAGCGATACATTTTTTCTATAAAATAGAATGCCAATACAGAATATTCCGATATAAAAAATATATAACTTTTCAAAATGGTAGGAGTGTCAAAGAAACTCAGTCCAAATTTTGCGAGTTTTGATTTTCCAGAAACAAAAAGGCAAAAAAGAGGACTGAGTTATGCTTA
>NZ_JBBMXH010000404.1:0-322 GCF_037996725.1 Xenorhabdus entomophaga | reverse complement strand
AATGCCAAACAACAACGACTGCAAACGCGCCCCCGTGGCCGTTTCCAGTACATCCCACACATCACGGGTTTTATGGGCGTGCAGCTCATCAACAATACCGCAATGGATATTGAGACCATCCAGATTGTTAGCATCACTGGACAGCGGCTCAAACTTGGACGCGGATTGCTCCTGATAAATGGTCAGCTTATTAAACTCAAACAGGCGACCTAACGTGGGTCTGGCCTGCTTGATCATGTTTTTCGCATCCTCAAACACAATGCGCGCCTGATCACGGGTGGTGGCGGCCGAATAAACTTCCGCCCCGCCTTCGCTGTCTGCC
>NZ_JBBMXH010000403.1:0-323 GCF_037996725.1 Xenorhabdus entomophaga | reverse complement strand
GCGAAGGCTATCTCATTATTAAGTTGCTTCAGGAAGGTTCAGGGAAATGTATCGTTGAGGCGTTTCCCCGCCGTGAAATCGGGATGCCGGTTGGCTGGGCAAGATTGCGCTCGCGGGGAATGAACATCACCGTAAAAAACAGCCTGTTGCCTGTTTTGGCTGAACATCTGCAACGCAGTGGTGATCGCTGTGAATGGGTGGTGACCCAGAAAGCAGGCTGGCACTGCGGGGCTTATGTGATGCCGGACGGTGAAATCATCGGTCAGCCTTATATGCCTGTCGCGTTCAGTGGTGGCACATCCGCCATTGCTGGTTATGTGGTC
>NZ_JBBMXH010000402.1:0-325 GCF_037996725.1 Xenorhabdus entomophaga | reverse complement strand
TTATGAATACAATGACCAGGGGCTGATCAGCCGCTGGTCGGACGGTGACCAGACCGCCGTGGAGTACCGCTATGATGCGCAGGGGCGTTGTACCTATACCGTGGGCAGCGGTGGTTATTATCCGGGGCGATTTGAGTATGCGCCGGGGATGACCCGGGTTATCGACCCGGACGGGCATGTTACCACCTGGCACCACAATGCCGAGCAACTGGTAACGCAGGAGGAAACCCCGTGCGGCCACATCACCCGTTATGAATACGATGACTGGGGCAACCTGACGCGCAAAATCCTGCCGGAAGGCCAGACCCTTACGCTGGACTATCTG
>NZ_JBBMXH010000401.1:0-326 GCF_037996725.1 Xenorhabdus entomophaga | reverse complement strand
AGCCACTCTAATTGATATTGACTCTCTGCTATCGCTTGTATCGTATCAAGTCGTTTATGAAAACGCGCATTATCCATGACTATCACGGCACCGTGTGGGAGTTTTGGCAATAAATCCTGCGTCACCCACGCATGAAAGACATCGGCATTAATGTTGCCAGTAAATAAGCTTAAGGTGATGAACGTATTTTCGAGAATTGCCCCAATGACGTTAATACGGCCTTTCGCATTCCAATCCTGTGTACCAAAACAACGCCGCCCTTTTTCTGAATACCCGTATATCCGTGGCATTGACTGCGCGAAACCACTTTCATCCAAATACACAAT
>NZ_JBBMXH010000400.1:0-329 GCF_037996725.1 Xenorhabdus entomophaga | reverse complement strand
AGCGCGAATCTTCGGTCAACATGCTGGCCTGCTGAGCAGGTTTATAAAGGCTTGAGCCGTATGCGGTGAAAGTCGCTCGTACGGTTCTTAGAGGGCGGGTGCGTAGTAATATGTGCTCGCTACTCGACGTGCGCTGGATGATGGAGTATAAATTGTTTTTTGGTTTTGTACTCCATCGCCAGTAGGTAAGTAACAAGGGAGGCGCGATAAAAAAACAATCAATTAACGCGATGCTCGACTTTAACATCCTATGACGTTGGCTTGTTGAAGCCAGTCGCGTTGACTTTTACCTTGTTTAAAATTGGCAAAAATGCCCAACGTATGAGAAA
>NZ_JBBMXH010000399.1:0-332 GCF_037996725.1 Xenorhabdus entomophaga | reverse complement strand
CAGATTTAAAACATCACGAATGAACCAAGCGAACATGGCACACATAAAGGCGTCGATTGATACCTTTACCCAGCCACCGCCGTTGTAGCGGCCTCGGAAAAATGCCATTGTTCCAGCGAGGGTTGCCCAGATGCCTTGCTCTCTTACTGATAAGAGCCAGTCTCCGGCTTGTACCCAGATATCAGGATTTTCTTTCATCTTCATATTCCACCCCATTTGAGCAATGGGCGTCCGTGGGGTGAACGATGGTTACCCCTGTGAGTTGTAGTAAGTAGAATGCAGGTTCAAAGATTTGCTGGGGCTAATTTGAAAAACCTAACCCCTTGGGTTTT
>NZ_JBBMXH010000398.1:0-335 GCF_037996725.1 Xenorhabdus entomophaga | reverse complement strand
ATTGCCTGACATAATGCCCTAACGCCTGATGCAGCGGCGTCAACATTGAACTGATCCGCCCCTGCGCTTCAGAGATAAGGCCCGTGGAAAAGTGGATGCCATAAGTGTCCCAGATCAGGCGCTGTATCTTACTGATGCTCAGATGGTATTGTCCCGACAGAACCGCTATCTGGCTCATCAAACGGGGCCCCAGTTGTCCGGAAGGCGCATCGTCGGGTAACGTAGCCCGGACGGTGTGATGACAACGCTGACAGCGGCCATGAAACAGTTGATATTCGGTGATATCCAGGGCGATTTTGGGCAGTTCGAACACCTGATGACGATAGGTCGGGGTC
>NZ_JBBMXH010000397.1:0-340 GCF_037996725.1 Xenorhabdus entomophaga | reverse complement strand
GCCGACGAAATCAGAAATTCGATGGACTCAGTGTCTTGGCAGAGGCTTACGTACTGCGCCGGGTAAAGAAGCCTGCCTTATCTTCGATCACTCCGGTACTGTCCATCGCCTTGGTTACCCGGACGACATCGAATATGACGAGCTGCCCCGCAAAAACGACGGTATGAAGTCCAGTTCCAGTCACCGGGAACAGGAAAAACGCGAGAAATTACCGAAAGAATGCTCATCTTGTCATTACATGAAGCCCGCGGGCGTTTATGTCTGTCCGAAGTGTGGGTTTAAGCCACTGTCAGGCGAGGATGTTGAGGTGGATACCAGCCGCACCATTCAGAAGCTCAGT
>NZ_JBBMXH010000396.1:0-343 GCF_037996725.1 Xenorhabdus entomophaga | reverse complement strand
TCCTAGCATGGAAGAGATTCGTCGTTTGAGGTTGCGATGATCTTGCTCAATGAGGTTATTGAGGTACTTATTCTGCCGGATAACAATGATTTCTTCCTTGGGTTTTCCCTGGGTTAATTCGTCCACTGCCGCTTTGTTGACGCCACTTTTGTCCATCGTCACGACCTCCGGCTGACCATGCTGACCTATCTTTTTTTGAAAAATCGCAAGGCCACTTTCTTATCCCGACAGGCTGTCAGCAGAAAATCAATGGTATTACCGTCTGAGTCCACCGCCCGATAGAGGTAACGCCATTGCCCTTTGATTTTGATATACGTTTCATCCATGCGCCACCGACGCCCAA
>NZ_JBBMXH010000395.1:0-343 GCF_037996725.1 Xenorhabdus entomophaga | reverse complement strand
ATCGGCATGCGTCTCTTCCTCCTTTTTCGGGGATTGTTCAGGTTTGGTTGTCATGTTCATGGGCGTCAGGTAAATATCCCCGCCCTCTCGCGGGTTGAGTTCTTCCAGTTCCCGGCATTCATTCGGGGAGTAGATCCCCCAGTTAATTCCGGTGGCGTAGGCCTCGAAACGGGATTTCATGTCCCCGCGCAGCAATGCCCCGGTGTTGAATTTGGCGTAAAACCGCCCTTGTTTGCTGTTTCTGACTAACCCGGCATTAATCCGCTGCTCAATGCGGGTGAGGTACGGGACGAGGGAATAGTTGATAAACCCAATCCCTAAATTCTCAATGTTGTTAAAGGTG
>NZ_JBBMXH010000394.1:0-346 GCF_037996725.1 Xenorhabdus entomophaga | reverse complement strand
AGACATTTTTTCATTTTACTCTCCGCTTGTAACATTATTATCAAAAGATGGATAAGCCTAACAACCTTATCTTTCACAACAATACGCGAACAATATTTAACAATCCGTCAATATCTGAAACTAAAGTCAATATTCCCGTGTCCATTCCCTGAGTGGCTACAGGAATAACCCATGCTGCCACCTCGTTCCTGCCGCGTACCCAACGCACACGGGCTGGCGGCATTTTTATTTTCACCGCGCATTCACAGCGCCATTCTTTAAACGTCGAATCCAATCACTTTGATATGAGCCTTCGAGGAAGTCAGTTATAGCTGGCGAGCTTCGACGGGCTGATTTTCTATGTGAA
>NZ_JBBMXH010000393.1:0-346 GCF_037996725.1 Xenorhabdus entomophaga | reverse complement strand
CCATTGCCCTTTGATTTTGATATACGTTTCATCCATGCGCCACCGACGCCCAACGTCAGGCTTGCTTCGCCGATAACGTTTCACGATCAACGGAACCAGGCGATGAACCCAACGAGAGAGCGTAGCGTGATCAACGGCAATTCCCCGTTCAGACATCATTTCCTCTAGATTGCGCAGGCTCAGGGCATAGGCCAGATACCAACGAACGCATTGGGCAATAATATCGGTAGGATAATGGTAACCCTTCACCAGTCCCCCATTGACACAAAAATGTGATGTTTATCGCTTGATCCGCATTTCCCTGTTGCTTGATCCTGCCAGTCAGGTAACTTTTTCACCCATGAAA
>NZ_JBBMXH010000392.1:0-347 GCF_037996725.1 Xenorhabdus entomophaga | reverse complement strand
GATAACCATTGCTGACTATAAGCGGATCAGTCTGCTTGTCGCGCATATCGGAAGGCCTCTAAAATTGAATGGACCGGTTTTGCAGGATACTTATAATATCTGTCGATCCCTGGGAGATTAGTGTCTGATATTATCATGATCTGCAGCTAATGGACATCAGCTGCAGGGTGTTTAAGTAGTTTAATTGGTTAATTGGTTAATTGGTTAATTGGTTAATTGGTTAATTGGTTAATTGTTTAATTGGTTAATTGGTTAAAATAAAAAATATAAACGTTGCTAAAATAATTTATCTATGTCTTAATGTCGCCATCGGTTTGGAATACAGACCTTATGAAAGCAGTTTTAGT
>NZ_JBBMXH010000391.1:0-350 GCF_037996725.1 Xenorhabdus entomophaga | reverse complement strand
AGTTGCCAGACCGCAAGGTGTTTTAACAAATCAAAAGGGGTTTTTATAGCAGACTTATAGCTGTAAGCTCTACGGAACCCCCAGCCAAGCTGGGGGTTTTCTATATACAATGAAAAATGGAGAGGCGATTGTTTCTCCATTTTGTTTGGATTTATAGCCTTTTGCACAAATTAAAAGCATGCAGATAAAATTATGCAGAAAGTGTTTGACGGATTTATCTGAATACGGTTTAATGCGCTCCGTTAGCCCGGATAGCTCAGTCGGTAGAGCAGGGGATTGAAAATCCCCGTGTCCTTGGTTCGATTCCGAGTCCGGGCACCACTTCAACTTCCAGTGAAGTCCAGCCCAGT
>NZ_JBBMXH010000390.1:0-355 GCF_037996725.1 Xenorhabdus entomophaga | reverse complement strand
TCAGCGATTACTGAAAGATGGCTCTTTGGTACTGGTCACTCAGGCACTGGACGGCATAATCACCGGCGCTCAGATTATCAAGCCGAGTGGTGAAAAGCGTCTTGTCTCTGGCACGCAGAAAAAGGGGAGTTTTATCCCCTTATCACCCATCACCGGAACACCAGACACGATCATCATTACTGAGGGATATGCAACCGCCTTGACGGTGAGTCAATTGTGTGAGGGCTTAGTACTGGCTGCGATTGATGAGGGTAATTTATCGACCGTTGCCGGGCTGGTGAGAGAACGGTGGCCAACAGCGAAAATCATTCTGGCGGCGGATAACGACTGGCATACACCGGGCGAACTGGACGAC
>NZ_JBBMXH010000389.1:0-358 GCF_037996725.1 Xenorhabdus entomophaga | reverse complement strand
TTTGTTTGATGTCCTTTTTCTGTCGATTACAGCCATCATCGCCGGTGCAGAAGGATGGGAAGATATTGAAGATTTCGGCGAAACGTACCTGGACTGGTATCAAGAAAAAACTCTTTTTCCGAATGGAATACCGGGACATGATGCTATCGCTCGCCTGATTTCTCGGCTCAATCCCGTTGAATTTCAGCACTGTTTTATTCATTGGGCTCAATGGGTTAACGAACGCTCAGAAGGGGAAATTATCGCCATTGACGGAAAAACGTTGCGGGGAACTTATGATGGCAAGAATCGGCAGTCGATGCTCCACATGGTGAGTGCGTTTGCCACCCAGAACGGCGTAGTGATGGGACAACTGAAG
>NZ_JBBMXH010000388.1:0-359 GCF_037996725.1 Xenorhabdus entomophaga | reverse complement strand
GAACTCATCGTGGCGCGGGTATCCATACTCATAGAGACGCCGGATAGATTTAAGCAAGCCAACCATACATCAAAATGAGTGTTGCAAAAACGGGGAAGACCATAGATTTGTCACGGTGGCGGATCGTGAGCGGATTGCCCGGTACTTTCTTGATTATTTGAAAAACAATGGCATCAAACTCCGGCAAATGGATAGCCTGAAGGTGAAATATATCGAGCGCTATATTGCTGAACGTAAGGCCAACAATATGTAACCCTTCACCAGTCCCCCATTGACACAAAAATGTGATGTTTATCGCTTGATCCGCTTTTCCCTGTTGCTTGATCCTGCCAGTCAGGTAACCTTTTCACCCATGAAAA
>NZ_JBBMXH010000387.1:0-360 GCF_037996725.1 Xenorhabdus entomophaga | reverse complement strand
ATATATTGGCAACAATGATTGCGTGTCACCGTTTCATGTAATGATTGCCATAACCGTTCTATTTTATTCAACCACGGAGAATAAACGGGGAGAAATAACAGGGTTACTGTTGTATTTTGCTTCAGCCAAGACTTAACGAGTTTGCTGGTATGAATACTGTAATTGTCTAAAATGATCGTTAGCGTTTTCGCATGGCAGTAACGGTGCTTTAACTCTTCTAACATATTGATAAATAATTGAGAGTTTTTCCTGCTGTAGCCCGTATAGACGATTTTTCCGGTTTGAATATCAAAACAACCCGCAAGGTAATATTTTTGATTTTTCCCCGGTGTGATAATCCTTTTTTGCTGCCCTTTGAAG
>NZ_JBBMXH010000386.1:0-363 GCF_037996725.1 Xenorhabdus entomophaga | reverse complement strand
AGACATTTTTTCATTTTACTCTCCGCTTGTAACATTATTATCAAAAGATGGATAAGCCTAACAACCTTATCTTTCACAACAATACGCGAACAATATTTAACAATCCGTCAACATTTGAAACTAAAGTCAATATTCCCGTACCCATTCCATGAGTGGCTACAGGAATAACCCATGCTGCCACCTCGTTCCTGCCGCGTACCCAACGCACACGGGCTGGCGGCATTTTTATTTTCACCGCGCATTCACAGCGCAATTCTTTCAACGTCGAATCCAATCACTTTGATATGAGCCTTCGAGGAAGTCAGTTATAGCTGGCGAGCTTCGACGGGCTGATTTTCTATGTGAACGAGGGTTCATTTCAAA
>NZ_JBBMXH010000385.1:0-367 GCF_037996725.1 Xenorhabdus entomophaga | reverse complement strand
GCCGGCAAAATGAAGGCGCGGCTGAATATTGGCAACCGGCTTATCCTGCCTGTCTCTCAGCACCAGTGTCAGGGTGGCCTGCTGCTGGTTATCGGCTTCCAGCGTGTCGGGTGTGGCACTGAATGCGGAGTGGTTTTCACTGACCACATCCGCTGGCAGCGGATTAAAGGTTACTTTGGCCGCCAGTTTGGGAAACGCCTTGCCGTCAATCTCCGGCGTCACCGTCCATTCACCGGTTTTTGTCCCGGCCGTCACAGTGGCAATATAGGTGCCGTGGTTGGCCGGATCTTCCTGAATCGCCCCCATCTTCGGCTCATCCCCGTTGCCGGACAAAGCCCCGCTGCCGGCAAAATGAAGGCGCGGCTGA
>NZ_JBBMXH010000384.1:0-369 GCF_037996725.1 Xenorhabdus entomophaga | reverse complement strand
GTGCTGTTGTTTTTCAGTCAATGTCATGGTGGTTCCCCTTCTCAATAAAAGAAAACACACTATGACAAAAGATTAACCAGTCAGGTATGTGGGGTTAATTAGGCGCTTACACACGATCACACTGGATAATGGCGGCGAGTTCGCTCAGCATGAAAAAGTCAGTCAATCGACGAAAGCCCAAATTTATTTTGCCCGGCCTTATGCCAGTTATCAGCGGGGAACGAATGAAAATACCAATGGTTTAGTTCGTCGCCAATGGCCTAAGGGAACCGCTTTTGGCCCACTGACGGAGCAAGCTATCAGCGATATGGAATTGAGGCTGAATATGACACCAAGAAAGATTTTAAATGGGCTGACGCCAATGGAAGC
>NZ_JBBMXH010000383.1:0-370 GCF_037996725.1 Xenorhabdus entomophaga | reverse complement strand
TCGTCGATTTAACCATGATAGAAGGTTAACCCTCTCTTTTTTCAGGAACTCCACCATGATTTATACCCAAGGCACAATCTCAACCGTGTCCGGCTCGGCTATTGTCCGCGGTACGGGCACAAAATTTATATCGAATATCAACGGAGTCGCCCCCGGGCAGCTGATGTTAATCCAGTCCGGCAACAGTAATTTACCGCACATGATACAGGCAGTAAATTCAGACACCGAGCTGGTATTGGCGGATAACGCCAGTGTTACGCTCAACAATGTGAAATATCAGATTCAGACCACTGCCCCGGATTCCATTTCCGATGGGGTCAGGCATATAGTGGCGATTAACAGCTACATCACCCAGTTCCTCCAGAACATG
>NZ_JBBMXH010000382.1:0-370 GCF_037996725.1 Xenorhabdus entomophaga | reverse complement strand
GGCAAAAAACTCCGTGTTACGCCCGGCACGCTGGGCAGTCAGTTGCCCCATCAGGGCATGGGCCTGGCGCAGGATAAAGCCTTTATCTGACTGGCGGTGCCACTCCTGCCCCTCTTCATCCCGTTCAAGGCTGAGGGTATGCTCACCGCTTATCCTGAGCCGTTTCAGTTCTCCGGCCTTGTTGACCCCCGTCTCCGTCTGCCATTCCTGCCCGTCCTGCACCAGCACGGTGCGCTGATGGGTAAAGGTATCCGGGTACTCATGGCTGATTTGCCCGTACGCCTGATACTCCTTTACCCGCCGCCCCTGCCTGTCATATTCAAAGCGCAGCGGGAGGGTGCCCGGTGTCGCCACTTCCAGCAGCCGCCCC
>NZ_JBBMXH010000381.1:0-371 GCF_037996725.1 Xenorhabdus entomophaga | reverse complement strand
CGACTGAAAGTCGTCGAACCACGCACCTCGTAAACGCGCATAGGTCAAAACATTAAAGTCAAATTCACCGTCTAAAGACGGTGGTTTTAACCTGTCATATGGAAAAATAAAAGATACTCATTAAACACAGAATAATAACTATTGGTTTATTTTTCTATAACAGAATAGATTGATTAAATGACAATTATTAATTAGATATAAAATCACAACACAACAGCCAATGAGGGAGTTTCTAAGAGAGCAAGCACCATTTAGCTGAAGTTCATATACAGGATCTTAAGCAGTAACCGTATATTTTAGATAGAAAAAAGGCTTCATTTATGATCTGATAATCGTCGCCAAACTAATATCAAAATCAAGGATGAAGCCTG
>NZ_JBBMXH010000380.1:0-372 GCF_037996725.1 Xenorhabdus entomophaga | reverse complement strand
CCGCTCTGCCCGCCACCGTACCCCTTTTGCTCCCACCGATGCACATCGTAATCCACGTGGTAATTAAATGTGCTGCCAGAGACACTGAACCGGGTGAACTCATTGCTGATACGGGTCGTACTGACCCCTTGTTTATTCCGCATATACAAAAAGAAACGGGCAGTGACATTCCCTCCCTCGCTTAAGGGTGGCAGATACAGGCCGCCCTCTTTTTTGAGGGGAATGGCATGTGTCCCCAGAAAGCGCGGAATGATGTTATTGGTGGTGATAATTAACCGGCCTTTTTCATCGTAAATCTCTAATCCCATGCCCATTACCAGAACCCCATCCTGATCCGCAGTCTGCCATTATTATCAAATAGCTGCTTTAGGT
>NZ_JBBMXH010000379.1:0-376 GCF_037996725.1 Xenorhabdus entomophaga | reverse complement strand
CACAATGGAGGATTGATGAGTAGTGCAGAGTTAATCAAACGCCTGATGGCTGACGGTTGGGTAAAGATGCGGCAAGACGGGAGTCATGTCACGCTGGCCAAACCGGGAGTCAGAGAGATAATCACCGTACCGCATCCAAGAAAAGATTCGTCAAAGGGGATTCTTCGGCAGGCACAGAAAAATTCAGGATTGAAGTTGTTGTAATCATCAAGGAGCGGCCTGACCGCTCCTTCTCTGCGCTACTTATCATCATAAACTATCGAGGTAATATTATGATTTATCCGCTCTTTATCTTTAAAACAGAAGAGGGTTTTGACGGTTACTTTCCTGATGCTGACGGCTGTTTTTTCGCTGGCAACACCTTAGAAGAAGCTAT
>NZ_JBBMXH010000378.1:0-376 GCF_037996725.1 Xenorhabdus entomophaga | reverse complement strand
GTACCCCTTCCTTCGTTCCACTCTCTGCGTCAGAGGCGAAGACCCAGTCCCGGTTACCTATGGTGTGAAAATAGCGATCTTTCACCCATTGAGCTCCTTTCTTCTGATGTCGCCGTCTGGCCCATTGCCAGAGCATAAACCAGATCTGTGCATTCACTTTATGAAGCGTCGATTTGGCTACCACGGGTTGATGGTACTGTGCCCAACCTTTCAGTAGGCGGTTAAGAATGTGGATAAGATTCACTTGCTTCGCCGCCCGATTGGTCGTGATTGTCTCCTTAACTTTTTGACAGAATGCTTGCACATTCTTCTTGGCGGGTTTGATCAGAAGCTTTCCGCCATATTTGCGAAAATTCCACCCCAGAAAATCAAAACC
>NZ_JBBMXH010000377.1:0-379 GCF_037996725.1 Xenorhabdus entomophaga | reverse complement strand
GAATGAGAAAGGCAGCTTACCCGCGCTGCTCTGGCAGCACCGGATGGACGAACCCATCGGTATTTATACCGAGATGAAAGAAGACGAGACCGGGCTGTATCTCAAGGGGCGACTGCTGATTGAGGATGATCCGCTGGCGAAACGGGCGCATGCCCATATGAAAGCTGGTTCCCTGTCGGGGTTGTCCATCGGCTATATCCTGAAAGACTGGGAATATGACCGGACAAAAGAGGCGTTTTTACTCAAAGATCTCGATTTATGGGAAGTAAGTCTGGTGACCTTTCCCGCTAACGATGAAGCGCGGGTGAGTGAGGTGAAGTCGGCCTTTGCCCGCGGTGAAATACCTTCTCCAAAAAGTATTGAGCGAGTCCTGCGTGAT
>NZ_JBBMXH010000376.1:0-381 GCF_037996725.1 Xenorhabdus entomophaga | reverse complement strand
GATTTGTCCAGATTTCGGATAAATCCCCGGCGCTGGGATTTCTGAAAAAAGCGGCGGATGGGGAGAGTAACCGACAACTGGGATACTATAATTTTGCTGAGGTTTACGGGGAGGGCGGTAAATATTTTTTTGCCCCGATATCGGAATTGAGTATCTATGGCAACAGTGGACTGGAGGTTTATAGCGAGAAAGGCAAACTGATGTTTTCTTCCGCGATGAAACTCTTGTCATTTGTGAAACCGTTTTATGTTGATATTCCAAATAATAAAAATACCCCGTTTGTTCATGCGGGGGGATTAGAGCGGCACTATGGTTACATGATAATCAAAGACCAGTCCAGGCATTACTACAAAAACAAACAATTTATTCAGGGCGGGCCGC
>NZ_JBBMXH010000375.1:0-382 GCF_037996725.1 Xenorhabdus entomophaga | reverse complement strand
CTCCTATTGACTGTAATCGGACAGGGCGTCGCGGATTTCCTGCGCGAGCACCTTAACGACGGCGGTTTTGTTGTAATCCAGCGCCGGACGGATAAACGGCTGTGGCACCTGCTTGATGGTGCCCATTTCCTGCGCCAGTGCTTTCATGCGATGGGGTTTAGTGGGGCCGACCGTGATCATCACCCCGCCCTTGTACTTCTTGGATTTTGTGGAACGAATTTTGATATTGTCCCGCAAGTGGGGGCCGTCACTTTTTTCGTCGTATCCGGCGTGGGTTTCCATATCTTCTTTCACGATGCCCATCGCGGCTTTTCCGGCCTTGCGCAGGATTTGGGTCTGGAGATCAGTTTCCAGTGCCTGTAACCGGCGCCCCAGCTCCTCC
>NZ_JBBMXH010000374.1:0-384 GCF_037996725.1 Xenorhabdus entomophaga | reverse complement strand
CGCCCATTGCACTGGAGACCGGCAATCACCGCTATTCCCTGCCATTGGGAGAATCGGTGCAGTTGTTCCGGCTGGGTGATATTGAGGTCGTGCAACAACCCGATGACAGTAAACAACGGGGTACACCTTATCACTGGCTGCCGATTGAACAGTTTACCCCCGCCGGACATTTTCTGGATGACGACCGGCAACCCGACACGTTTTATTACCAACTTCAGACCGAGCGTGATTTTCTGGGCAGAATACAGCACCGGCTGCACTTTTTCGATTTAACGGGCAAACCGGCAAACGACTTACCTGCCATTGAGGTTTCGTGTTATTTCACTGGCTACCATGAACAGGTGTGTACGCTGGAGCAAGGCACTATCACCGTAACGCAGGAAG
>NZ_JBBMXH010000373.1:0-384 GCF_037996725.1 Xenorhabdus entomophaga | reverse complement strand
GTGCGGGTTGCCTGCTCCGTGTCGATGCGCCCATGCAGCTTTCTGTCTTCCGTGTCCCGTGCCGCCTGTTCTCCTGCGATCAGTTGGTCAGTGCGGGTGTTGCTGTCGGTGATGGCCTGTGTGCGTTCATTGCGCTCAACGCTGAGGCCAGATGCCAAGTTTCTATTGGTTGCATCAATGTTGCCCTGCAATTTTTTGTTCGCCGCGTCCCGCGTCGTCCGTTCGCCTGCGATCAGTTGGTCAGTGCGGGTGTTGCTGGCAGTGATGGCCTGCGTGCGGGTTGCCTGCTCCGTGTCGATGCGCCCATGCAGCTTTCTGTCTTCCGTGTCCCGTGCCGCCTGTTCTCCTGCGATCAGTTGGTCAGTGCGGGTGTTGCTGTCGGTG
>NZ_JBBMXH010000372.1:0-385 GCF_037996725.1 Xenorhabdus entomophaga | reverse complement strand
TTTCCGCATTACGGTAAGCGCGGATTTTCTGGTAAACCGCCTTGCTGCCGCTGAGCAGCCAGACCCAGCGGGTGGCCGCTTCTCCGTTGCGTTGATGGGGCGTTTCGTCAATATGGATAACCGCAGATTGCCTGACATAATGCCCTAACGCCTGATGCAGGGGCGTCAACATTGAGCTGATCCGCCCCTGCGCTTCAGAGATAAGGCCCGTGGAAAAGTGGATGCCATAAGTGTCCCGGATCAGGCGCTGTATTTTACTGATGCTCAAGTGATATGTAAGCGGCCAATTAAGCAGTGTATTTACATGATGTCGCCCATATTCACGTTCCACGGGAGCAGATCGTGCAGAGGATCGTTGGGATGGCGTTTGGGGAGCTCCGTAAAA
>NZ_JBBMXH010000371.1:0-389 GCF_037996725.1 Xenorhabdus entomophaga | reverse complement strand
CTTTGTCACTTTTTTCATGTCACGTTGCCAGAAAAAGCGAAAGAATTGACGACTCGACTGACTGACAATTTTCAGATTTTAAAACCTGCATCTTCAAGTTAGATTGGTATAGTATTTCCATTGCATTTATTCTTGGCCTAATACTTTCAGGCTCTTTTCTTGGTATTCTTTTGATTTTTTCTAATATATTATGTTGTAAATCAGGGTGGTGAAAATATCTTCCCATAATATTGGCCTCAATTATTTAAATGATATTTCCTGATATTTATGCTTTATTTTAGGTCATGTATTGAATAGTTAGATCATTCATTAAACGTAGTTTTCACGCTCAATGAACGTCCCTATCACCTTGTCATGCATCTCTTCGGATTTGGAATAGCCAATCGTCT
>NZ_JBBMXH010000370.1:0-395 GCF_037996725.1 Xenorhabdus entomophaga | reverse complement strand
CGCCTGTGGACTTCGAGGCTGTTGAAGAACCCGTAGGCATTCTGCTGAGTAAAAAAGGTTCAAGTAAAACGAAATACTTTCCTCAACAGGAAAGGCCTTACAACGTGCATGACAACGTAGAATTTAGGCTGACGAAAAATGGAACAGACGCTTTGCCTGATGACCCGTTGACTGACATAACCATGGTGAGCAGCAATGATAACTTGGTGGAAGTGAAAATCGAAAAGAACAGTACTGGGGCTGACATAGGGGTTGCCAAATTAGCTAAAGTCGCTAAAGATCATTTTTCCGACAAAGGTGTATGGCCAGTAACCGTTAAACTCACGGTATTCACTCCCCAAACTCAAATAACGTCTATTTATACTTATACATTCAACCCACAAAGATACCTATTT
>NZ_JBBMXH010000369.1:0-402 GCF_037996725.1 Xenorhabdus entomophaga | reverse complement strand
TTACCATCACGTTGCGCCATAATTTTTATGTTCAAGACAGTTGCTTACAGCCCTAATCTCAACCCGATTGAGCGATTATGGAAATACGCGAACGAGCAGGTACGAAACAACATCTATTTTCCGGATGCAAAAACATTCCGTGAAACACTTCATCATTTTTTTCATGTCACATTGCCAGAAAAAGCCAGTGAGCTCATTACCCGGCTGACGGATAATTTCCAGATTTTAAAACCTGCATCTTCAAGTTAATTGCGTATAAATGAATTTCATATGTAACATTAGCCAAGTTGATTAATGCTGAGTTAACATATTAAGTGCAACAGGTGAGATATTAAAAGGTGGGAGTCAACTGTGATAAATTTCACAGCTCTCACACCCGAAATAGTAGCCTGATATGCATAA
>NZ_JBBMXH010000368.1:0-403 GCF_037996725.1 Xenorhabdus entomophaga | reverse complement strand
CGTTCTTCCTCCAGTACCCACTTGCAGACCTCTATTGCCTCCTGACGACTCACCGGCTGGATAGTGGCGAGTTTCTTTTCAAGATAGTCTTCCCGGTCATAGATATAATACCGATCACCATCACCGTATCCGCTTGGGTCAAGTTCTTTGGCAGCCACACGACGCATCTGATATAACCAGTCCCAGTACAGGTACTCACGCACGACATCGGACAAGGTATGCGGTTCAGGAAGCTGCTCAACAAAGCCTTTCGCCGCCGCTTTGCGTAGTTTTTCAGTTTCGGCAATACGATCACCGTGCATACAGCCTTCTGCTAATTCCTTTTCATTCCAGTAATAACCCGATTCATAAATGTCAGCCAGTTCGCCCACCAGCATTAATTTTTCGGGTTCAGTGAGTTCCA
>NZ_JBBMXH010000367.1:0-404 GCF_037996725.1 Xenorhabdus entomophaga | reverse complement strand
CCCGTAATGGCCGACAAATCGGACAGTGCCTGTCCGTACTTACGGGTAGTCAGGATAATGGAGCCTAACGAAAAGCCCGTTCCGGCCAGCATCATTAACCGGCCGGAGACGGACTGAATCTGATTGGCCAGCGAACTGTACGTTTTTTTCACCTTTTTCGCGTCCGAAGCGGCCTTATCCGAAAACCGCCCGGATTCCCGTCCGGCATAACGATAGGCGTCCATGAGCTGGGACTTAAACGAGGTGGCATTGACCAGTAAGCCGACGGTCAGTGTGGATAAATTTCCCATAATTTAACCTAATAGTTTCATGACGGCGGCACACTGCGCCTGTACGGTATCACCGTGGGCAGGCGCAGACGCAACCGGGGCGGGTTCAACCGGCTGTTGGCGGTTTTTCAGCCG
>NZ_JBBMXH010000366.1:0-409 GCF_037996725.1 Xenorhabdus entomophaga | reverse complement strand
GACGACCGCCGATATCGCAACCAGTTTGTACGGTAAAGCAGATGAGCAGCGGTTAACGTGGTATGGCACCGCACTGGGGATTGCCAACGAGGCTTTAGCTCACAATGACGGTCTGCTGTCACTGGATGAGGTAGGACAGGGTGCCAACCCCAAACATGTCCACACCTCAGCCTATACCCTGTTTAACGGCAAGGGGAAAATACAGGGGGCAAAAGAAGGGGGTATGTTCGCAGATACGTTAATGAAAACCGGCATCCTTAAGAAGCCAGCCAGTGGAAGGAGTTTTCAGGGCAAGACACCCCGCCTTAAGCACTTAGGGGGTATCCAGCAACGGGCTTATATCATGGTGTTAGTGCCTGAATCAGACGACGAATAATTTCCCATGTGAGGGCTAAATCGGTTGTCTCAG
>NZ_JBBMXH010000365.1:0-414 GCF_037996725.1 Xenorhabdus entomophaga | reverse complement strand
TTAACCTAATAGTTTCATGACGGCGGCACACTGCGCCTGTACGGTATCACCGTGGGCAGGCGCAGACGCAACCGGGGCGGGTTCAACCGGCTGTTGGCGGTTTTTCAGCCGGTAATAGGCCTGCCATTCATTGAGGGTGGCGGCAGGCAGGGACAGAATACGATAGGGGTCGGTTTCGCCGAGCTGCTCCGCAAGTGCAAAAGCAAAATGCAGCGTCGGCGAGTTCATCAGTTTTTTTCGGCGTCCTCCAGTGTGCCGACGGCGTGACGCTTCACGGTCTGGATGGCTTCAATCAAGGTGGCGCTGTCGTGTGTGTCCATCAGTTCATCGACCGTCGGCAGATCGCCCGCCGGAATGGGTTTCCCTTTGTCATCCACCAGACAGTCCAGCACCCTTTGGATGTTCAGACGAGAA
>NZ_JBBMXH010000364.1:0-414 GCF_037996725.1 Xenorhabdus entomophaga | reverse complement strand
AAAACAACCGCCTTCTCAACCCGCCAATAAGGAAAGAAAGGCGACTCCGGCAGTACAATCTGCTGCGTTACCGGAAGAGGAGGAAATGGACTGGGCTGATGAGATCCCGTTTTGACGTGGTTTTACCATCAACAAATTGCCCTGTTGCAACAGGGCTTCTTCATAAAATCGGTCAAAAAACGAATAAAAATCAAACCCTCAGAGTTTTTTGGTATTACGTGTTATGCTAATGAATTAAAAGCATTTTTTAACATAAATAGCATTTTTTGTTAAAAAATAATACGGCACCTATGTATACTTAATCACAAGTACACCTGCCACGCTGAGTCCCTTATCAGGGAATGCGCAAATTGGCGGGTTTTTTTTTACCTGAATTTTACTTTCCAGACACTTTATGACTACCCCTACGCAAAA
>NZ_JBBMXH010000363.1:0-418 GCF_037996725.1 Xenorhabdus entomophaga | reverse complement strand
CATCAATTCAAGGGCGCGTTTTTGTTCTGGTGTCAGATGAATTTTCATGGTTGTAAGCATGATCGGATTGGGATAAGAAATCAAGCATCTTCAATGACGATTGGTATATATTGGGAGAATCATAGTGTAGAATTTCAAAAACTACCCAATGGGATTCAATATTTTATTGATATTCCTAAACATGAGTTACCTCTGAGACTGAATATTGTCGGTCATGGTAGCCGAAGTCAGCATATTTATATGATTAACAAAAATCATCCTGATCATTTCACGCCACAAAAACTATTTAACAATATTAAAGAACTGTTAAATAAACGCGATGCTCGACTTTTATGATGAGTTGAAATGACATAGCCGCTCCTTTATAACTTTAAGTCGTCAAAAATAGAGAAATAAAGGAACAAAAGGCTATGTCACA
>NZ_JBBMXH010000362.1:0-420 GCF_037996725.1 Xenorhabdus entomophaga | reverse complement strand
CTTCTTGCTACCGACAAATGCCCATTGCTCGTCTATTTCACAGATAATCTGAATGTCACTTCCCGCCAGCGGCAGTGTGGTTACGTTTCTTGGCGTGAGCTTTTTAATGTGCGAATGACCGTGTTAATGCCGACTTTCAGGACGCGAGCGGTGTCCCTAACCCCCGAGTTATTCATGGCCATATCCACAATCCGCTCTTTCATGCCGGGGTGACAGGCTTGATAGGTGTAGTCCAGTTGAAAAGTTTTACGGCACCCATAGCAGTGATAGCGGGGATGCCCAGTACGCCCTTTTCCATGTCCTTTCACCTCTTCCGCTTTGTGACAGTAACGGCAAACCACATCCACTTTAGCCATATCTCACCCATAATAAAAAGCGGGGAGTTTACCACAATATCTAATCATTGGGAGCATGACCCCC
>NZ_JBBMXH010000361.1:0-420 GCF_037996725.1 Xenorhabdus entomophaga | reverse complement strand
TGGCTGTAATCGACAGAAAAAGGACATCAAACAAAGGATAACTGATCTTAGACGACTGGCGGGGATCTGTTAATGTACTGAAATACTGAGAAAAAGCATCGATACTCATAAAAAGACTTCCCGAAAAAAGAAGTATGAAATTATATTTTTTCTTATTCGTCAAACCTGAAATTTTTTAACAAAAAGTTCACGCTCTCGCCCTGTAGAGGGAAAGTGCCTGTAGGAACGCGGGTAATTCATCAACATTCAAATGCGGGAAATGTTTGGCTTTAGGTGTTGCTAATGCTCCAGCCAGTTCAGCAGCAGGATTATATAGCAGAATCAACATAACCTGACACATTCGATGTGCTCGGTGAACAACTCATCAACTGAACATCTTTTTTGTCTTCTTATCGCTTTTGCCCCACTCCATTTGTGTTC
>NZ_JBBMXH010000360.1:0-422 GCF_037996725.1 Xenorhabdus entomophaga | reverse complement strand
CTCTTTTCAGATCGCCGCGAAATGCCAACCTTTTTTTGGGGTGCCCCAACTGCACCATTTTACAGGAGAAATCACATGGCAGGACGACCGCCAACCCCGACTCACCTGCGTCTGGTGAGGGGTAACCCATCAAAGCGCCCGATTAATGCCCATGAACCAATGCCGGAAAAAGGGGTCCCCCATGTCCCCAAGCATTTTGGGAAAATGGGCCGGTACTGGCATGAACGGATCGCCGGGGAACTGCATAACGTCGGTGTGCTGACTCACCTTGACGCCAAAGCCCTTGAATTGCTGGTTGAAGCCTACGTCGAATACCGCACGCACTGTGAAACACTGGAGCGTGAAGGTTACACCTACCGGACCGATCAGGGATTAATTAAGGCGCATCCGGCGGCGGGCATGAAAGCCGATGCGTGGAAACG
>NZ_JBBMXH010000359.1:0-423 GCF_037996725.1 Xenorhabdus entomophaga | reverse complement strand
ACCCTGACCGTGTGCGAAACGGCTACGGTAACCGAAGCGGTGCAGCGGCTGAAGGTTATTCACCTGCTGGGCGACTGGCCGGTGCCGGAAACGTTATCTCATCAAACGAAAAGCGTTTTTTTCCCGCTGACCGTCATGATTTATGACGCTCAGGATGAAAAAGTGCTCGGTGGCCGATTCTATGACGAGATTGTCTGGGCACAGCCAGTGACGCTGGCATCAGAACGCCTGTCACTGGAAAAGCAACAGCAGCAGCTGTGTCAGTCAGCCGTGCTTGAGCAGGGCTGGCAGAATGCCCCGGAAGCCCGTGTTCTGAGGCATGAAGCCGCGTTATTGTCGTTGCATGTGGTTTCACCCCGTTATCAACAATGTCGTGAAGTGCAGGATATTCTTCGGCACGGAACGACAGTCAGCGTTTAACGC
>NZ_JBBMXH010000358.1:0-424 GCF_037996725.1 Xenorhabdus entomophaga | reverse complement strand
CTCGCCGCCCACAAGAAAAAATTATGATAGGTGACGATATCGTAATAACAGTATTAAGCATTCAAAGGAATCAAGTAAAAATCAGAATTGAAGCACCCAAAGAAATTCCTGTGCATCGTGAGGAAATTTATCAACGTATCCAACAAGAACAAAATAGGGATCAATAACATGAAAAGACTAATTGGTGGTAAATCTTACTTACGGAACGCACTTGAAGTTAATGAAGAAATACAGGCTATATTAATTCCGTTATTAAAAACGGTTGAAAATGAAGCCAGCACTGATACTCACGCAATGTTACGCGCTGTACGCACACTATCAATGATGCAGTATCGGGATATTAATAAATTAGATTGTATTCTTGATTCAGTTATCGAAACAAAAAAAACAGATTCTGATTTAAAAATAGAATTAGAACCAGCCA
>NZ_JBBMXH010000357.1:0-425 GCF_037996725.1 Xenorhabdus entomophaga | reverse complement strand
AGTCGAAATGGGGCGGATATTCCGAACAAATCAGAGTTTGTGCGGAATATAGGGTTGGAAGGTGCAGCTATCCAGAATCAACCTGCGTCGTTTGACGGGGTGGTGGTCAAAGGCGGCGGTTGGCGTAATTTTCTCATCAAACACGATAGTGGACTGGATGTGAATTTTGGCTCACAAGGTGATTATGGATATGTCATTGTGCAAGAAGGCGTCGTCGACCGGTCTGGTTTTATATTTCGAAAAGGTGTTCACGGTGATGTTTTGGCCCTTGGATGGAATGGCAATGTGTATGTAGCCGAAGGAGGGTACATCAAAAAATCCTCCCCCATCATCCAAATCTACCCCGACGGCAAATTTACCACCAACGACGAATCCGAGGGGGCCACGGTCACCAAACTCGGCCTCGGTCATTATCAGATATCCGG
>NZ_JBBMXH010000356.1:0-425 GCF_037996725.1 Xenorhabdus entomophaga | reverse complement strand
CATCTTTGCCTATAGAGACGCCGGATAGATTTAAGCAAGCCAACCCGACATCAAAATCAGTGTTGCAAAAACGGGGGTGACCATAGATTTCTAACGTTGTTATTCATTCCTATTACCCCTTCCATTAATTAATATTGATGGTGGTGATTCAAGGCAGGGTTAGCAGACCGGGCTAAGATTCCGGCGAGACGTGAGTCTCCCCCGCCCGAACCACCATTGAAAGGGTAATAGCAGGCGCACTGGTAGAAAACATCCTACCAGTGTTCTTAGCTCAAGGCTGCTAAACCTTGACCATTAGATTGTGCTAATGGCGCAAATACTTTAACTGATTGTTTTAGCAGACTCAATAACTGAACGACTAAGTTTAACGGCTATAAACCCGCTCGACATAACGCCCACGACCATCACCATGTCCCAAATCCATT
>NZ_JBBMXH010000355.1:0-433 GCF_037996725.1 Xenorhabdus entomophaga | reverse complement strand
GTAACGCGAGGTATCCGCAACCCCATAGGCATCAGCTAAACCCACAGAGTAATTCTGCAAATAGCCGCGTGCCCGTTGATTTAATTGCATAGCTCTTCCCTTTGCTCTATCCAATCATTACAGATAGTTAAAATTCTTGTTTTTATTGCCTTTCGGATTTCTATTCGGCAATGGTGTTGCAATCTTATTCAGCTTGCCGAAGTTCGTTAAAATCGTACCGATATTGTCACGTAAGCGAGCAAACTCTTCGGTGTCTACGACTTCTTTCACTGTTTCGACATCTTCCTGAACCGCTTCCACTTCCTGCTCTGTAGATGCCTGCGCGGTTTCCAGTGTCGCCACGCGAGCTTCCAAATCTGCGACGGCCTGAGCCAGTGCCTGCAACGCATCGTCACCGGATGGTTCGGTCGTGGTCTCTTCCTGTTCTTCAATA
>NZ_JBBMXH010000354.1:0-436 GCF_037996725.1 Xenorhabdus entomophaga | reverse complement strand
ATATTTTTTCTTATAATGTTCAATAAACGTTTCTTTGGCTTCATTAATTTGACCAAAAAAGTTTTCATAGTGGTAGTCATTGCTCAGAACAGATAAGTTCATGAACCAATGAGCGCCATATTTTCCACTCATATGCTCAGACAAACAGGTTCGCAACCCTATTTCAACTTTTTGTATTTGTTCGAGTATAATTAAACGTAGTTTGCGATCAAATTCATAAAGCTGAATAACATCTTCCAGCGTCGTTCCTGCAACAAAATTCTTGGGTTCAATCGGTTGTGGTATACGCTGATTATCCATAATGTAAAAAGGATAAAAATAACCACGCAATCTGTAATAACCGATAAATGTCAGGGCATTTTCTGCCACTTTGCGATCTTTTATAATCAGGCCACGTTCCTGGAGCTTATTTATAAGAAAAGAAATATTTTCAGGA
>NZ_JBBMXH010000353.1:0-436 GCF_037996725.1 Xenorhabdus entomophaga | reverse complement strand
ATACCGCACGCACTGTGAAACACTGGAGCGTGAAGGTTACACCTACCGGACCGATCAGGGATTAATTAAGGCGCATCCGGCGGCGGGCATGAAAGCCGATGCGTGGAAACGTATTCACACCATGCTCAGTGCGTTTGGTATGTCACCCTCCAGCCGGTCTAAGGTCAACATGGCCGGGGAAGATAAGGCTGACCCGCTGGCTGAGTTTTTACAAATGAGAGATTAACATGGCGAAAGTATCAGAAGGCATCCGCTATGCTGAGCGGGTCGTGGCGGGTGAGATTGTGGCCGGTGAACTGGTGAAACTGGCGTGTCAGCGTTTTTTAGGTCATGTATTGAATAGTTAGTTGATGTGATATGCTTTTAGCTTTTTTAGGTGAAGTATGGCTAAAGTTGACGTTTATTGCCGTTATTGTCTCAAATCAGAAAAAGTGAA
>NZ_JBBMXH010000352.1:0-439 GCF_037996725.1 Xenorhabdus entomophaga | reverse complement strand
AACCGGGTTACCGGTCTACCCGCTGATATTGCCGTCCGGCATACTGGAAGGGGTCACCTACCAGCGTATCAGTGACCCCAAATTCAATACCGGGCTGGCATCTACCCGATTAACAGAAGCCCGCTTTCAGATAAGCCTTGTCCTGTATGACTATGCACACGCGCTCAAACTGGAAGCCAAAATCCGTTCAGCGTGGGAGTCGGTGCAGCACGGATTTATCGGTCACTATCCGGTGCAGACCGTATCGCGCGGCCCACTGCACCAAGAGGCCGATGAGGAGACGAAAAACCGCAAGCGCTACCGCATCACCCGTGATTTTGTCCTGACCTTTGCGGAGGCAGCCGATGATTAGCGCCAACCTGTCCGGGCTGGAGGAGCTGGGGCGCCGGTTACAGGCACTGGAAACTGATCTCCAGACCCAAATCCTGCGCAAGGCCGG
>NZ_JBBMXH010000351.1:0-440 GCF_037996725.1 Xenorhabdus entomophaga | reverse complement strand
CCTACGGCAAAGGCGAGACGTACAGCAGGGCCGAGACAGACAAACAGGTCAATGATGCCAAAACTGCCGCCGCCAATGCCAACAACAACGCCAATGGGCGTGTCCCCGCTGGCCGCAAGGTTAACGGCAAGCCCCTGTCCGCTGACATTGCACTGAACGCCGCCGATGTCGGGGCCTACGGCAAGGGCGAGACGTACAGCAGAGGGGAAGTCGATAGCCGTGTCAATGATGTCAGGAACGTCGCTAATAATGCCAACAATAACGCCAATGGCCGTCTTGAAAAATCAAAGAATGGTGCGGACATTCCTGATAAAAATGCTTTTATTAATAACCTTGGTTTAACGGAAGCCCGCAACCGGGCGCTGAACGCCGTTCCCCAAGGACGCAAGGTCAACGGCAAGCCGCTGGCCGGGGATGTCCATCTGAACGCTGCGGATGTC
>NZ_JBBMXH010000350.1:0-441 GCF_037996725.1 Xenorhabdus entomophaga | reverse complement strand
CTATGAACTGGAAATTACAGGTTTTCTCACTCGTTGGCGTTGCGTTGCTAGGTTTTCTTTGTAATTACCTGATTGACGAAAATATTGAGTTAGGGAAAGAGAATAAGTTACGCAGCCAATCCCTGTCAGAACAAGTCACCATCAACACCACCCAGCAAGAGCGCATCAAGCAACTCCACGAACTAGATACCCGACACACTCAGGAACTCGCCAATGCCAAGATTGAAATCGATACTCTTCGGGCTGATGTTGCCGCTGGTCGTCGCAAGTTGCGCATCAAAGCCACCTGTCCCGTGCGTGAAACCGCTACCTCCGGCAGCGTGGATGATGCAACCGCCGTCGAACTCACTGGAGAAACTGGATCAACTGTTCTCGATATCCGAGAAGGTATCATCAACGACCGGGCAAAACTAAGATATTTGCAGGATTATGTTAGAAGTC
>NZ_JBBMXH010000349.1:0-441 GCF_037996725.1 Xenorhabdus entomophaga | reverse complement strand
TCTTCCGCTTTGTGACAGTAACGGCAAACCACATCCACTTTAGCCATATCTCACCCATAATAAAAAGCGGGGAGTTTACCACAATATCTAATCATTGGGAGCATGACCCCCTATGGATGCGTTCATAATCCCACAGGATGGGTAGATTCGTATGGGTTAGAGGGCGTGGTAGGCAATAAAGGGGAGCCTTTCTGGAAAGGTGACGAAGTAAAAACTCGTTTAGAGCCATTTACAGAAGCTTATCCTGAGTTTGGTAAGGGCGGCGCAAGACAGTTACATGCAGATTGGCGAGTTATGAATTTTGCTTCAGTCAAAATCTTACCGGAGAAATAATATAGCAGAATCATACTAATATGTCATAATATCCAAATCCAACATGACAAGGCATAAAGTGAAATGGGTTACAGTTTAGATTTTCGAAAAAGAGTCCTGGCATACAAA
>NZ_JBBMXH010000348.1:0-446 GCF_037996725.1 Xenorhabdus entomophaga | reverse complement strand
GCGGTCTTTAGCTGTGTGCGGGTACTGGCGGAATCGGTCGGCATGCTGCCCTGTTCACTGTACGAACAACTCGGGCGGGGGAATCAGCGTGCTGTCAAAGAGCGGCTGCATAAACTGCTGTCAGTCAAACCCAACAACTACATGACCCCACAGGAGTTCTGGGAATTACTGGTGGCCTGCCTGTGCCTGCGGGGGAACTTCTATGCCTATAAGGTGAAGGCACTGGGGGAGGTGGTGGAATTATTACCGCTCGACCCGGGCAGTGTGGTCCCCAAACTCAATAACGACTGGCTGCCGGAATATCAGGTCACCTTCCCGAACGGTGACACCGCCACCCTGACGCAGGCTGACATCTGGCATGTGCGTATCTTTACGCTCAATGGCCTGACCGGGTTAAGTCCGGTGGCCTATGCCCGGCAGGCGATCGGGTTAGGGCTGGCGACCGA
>NZ_JBBMXH010000347.1:0-449 GCF_037996725.1 Xenorhabdus entomophaga | reverse complement strand
AACGTGGGTCTGGCCTGCTTGATCATGTTTTTCGCATCCTCAAACACAATGCGCGCCTGATCACGGGTGGTGGCGGCCGAATAAACTTCCGCCCCGCCTTCGCTGTCTGCCCCGGTCATGTACAGCCCGATACCGGAGGACAGGGTCGATTTGGCATTCTTGCGGGCCACTTCGTTATAGGCGGTGCGGAAACGGCGCACCATCACCGGCCGCCCGCTGCCGTCATTGCGCAGCACCACCTCCCCCGTGGCCTCATTCACTAACGGATGCACAAAACCAAACAGGTTAATCAGAATAAAGACATGCCAGTCCATCAGTTCAATAGGCTTGCCCGCCAGTGCGCCCTTGACGTGGGGCACAAATTTATAGAAATTCAGGATGTGCTGAGCGCGGGGTTCGCTGAATATAATGCCTCGGGCTTCGCCCTGCCTTAAATCGTCTAAAAAACG
>NZ_JBBMXH010000346.1:0-450 GCF_037996725.1 Xenorhabdus entomophaga | reverse complement strand
ACGTGAGTTACTGACCACAGCAGAACGGGTCGAGATGAAACGGCGGGAATTGTTACCCAACTACCTGCCCACGGCACAACGTTATCTTGATGAAGGTGAGGTGTACAGTAACCCGATTTTCGTCTACTGCGTGATCTGGTTATTTGATATCGGGGAGTTTGATCAGGGATTGGACTGGGCGGATATGCAGTGCCTGCCGATGCCGGAAACCCATCATGCGCTAACGGTGACGCTGTTTGTGGCGAATATGGCGAATTACAGCCAAGAGCAGATAGTCACCCTGAAAACGGATATCAGTAACCTGATCCGCTGTGCGTTCCGGGAAAATGCCGACTATGGCGTGAAGAAAACATGGCCCTACTCGCGCTTTTCCTTTTCGAACTTGGGCCGCGAGATACACCGTGAATTTACCGAAATTGAGTCACTGACTTTTTCATTGGGCGACATTCT
>NZ_JBBMXH010000345.1:0-452 GCF_037996725.1 Xenorhabdus entomophaga | reverse complement strand
CACTATCAATGATGCAGTATCGGGATATTAATAAATTAGATTGTATTCTTGATTCAGTTATCGAAACAAAAAAAACAGATTCTGATTTAAAAATAGAATTAGAACCAGCCAGAAATGCAATTGAGAGATCAAGAGTACTATTAGATAACCTTATTGAGGTTGGGGAGGATAATGATACTACTACTACGCTAGTCATAATATCAGAATATATTATCGCAGCAGAACAAGAAATAGCACGAGTCAGAGGGGTTAACTAATTATGACAGCATTTAAACCAATAGAAGCAGCCACCAACGAAGATATTGTTATTGAACTCCGTGAAGTCTACACCGTTCGCGGTGCTATATAACTTTTCATAATTATGAGAATTTCATATTTCCTATTCCTTTCCAACTATTTGCTGAAGCGGCATTCAAGAAAATCTTAACTCTTTTGATGAGCTGCCACATATA
>NZ_JBBMXH010000344.1:0-454 GCF_037996725.1 Xenorhabdus entomophaga | reverse complement strand
CTGCCATTGAGCGGGCGAATCAGGCGATTGACGAGGTATTGTCAAAATGACCGAGGCTGACATTTTCCCGCTGCTGAACCCCGTATTGCCGTATAAGGTTTTCCCTTATGTTGTCCCCCGGTCCCCAAAAAATCCGCCACCCGGGGCGCCGTGGTGTGTTTTTTCGTTCTACAGCCTCGATCAGGATGTGCTGAACGGGCAGGCGGGCCAGCTCAATAACCTGCAAATTGATGTTTATGCCGGGACCATTGATGAGGCCCGGGCGATACGGAATAAGACCCGGTCAGCGATTGCCGGACTGAACCCCACGGAACTCAGTGAAACCCAAGGGTACGAGCCGGACACGAGCCTGTACCGCGCCACACTGGAATGCCAGATCTGGCAGTAAACCCACAAACTCACCCCATTGACTCAGCCGCCTGCGGGCGGTTTTTTATTTCCGGAGAATTATCCA
>NZ_JBBMXH010000343.1:0-456 GCF_037996725.1 Xenorhabdus entomophaga | reverse complement strand
GCGACCACGAAAAACACGGGGTTACAATACGCCGGATGAGCTATTTAAAGGTACAAAAACTCATTTACTTCGTTTATAACGATGTTGCACTTAATATGTGAATCCAAGTTTTGATAGATAATGCAAACAAAACGTTCATCATCTGTTTCTTCTAATAATGCGTAAGCCTGAAAAAATGATTTAATCGTATTTACTAAAATTTTTATAACATCAAAAATAAATACAAATATAAACATTAATAGAGGTAAAATTATTGATAATATCAATAATAGAAAAGGTAACAGGAATAATTTTGTAGCCATAACAATAACATTACATATTTTATTGGTGTTATTTCGTAACCAACGCTGGATTAACGCAATAAGTGCAACATGCGACCGGTATAGGCTTCCATTGGCGTCAGCCCATTTAAAATCTTTCTTGGTGTCATATTCAGCCTCAATTCCATATCGCTGA
>NZ_JBBMXH010000342.1:0-466 GCF_037996725.1 Xenorhabdus entomophaga | reverse complement strand
TATCTTTGATGAGTGATTCTCTGACACGATGCAGTGCTCTCATCGCCTGTTGCGTCTCCGTTCTCGGCTGGACAAAACGCATTGAGGGGCGTGATGCTGCTTCACATATCGCCTCTGCATCAACGAAATCATTTTTGTTACTTTTGACAAAAGGACGAACAAACTGCGGAGATATCAGCTTCGCATCATGGCCTAAATCAGCGATCCGGCGAGCCATAAAATGTGCACCCGCACAAGCTTCCATCACGACGGTAGTCGATGTACACCCAGCTAAAAATTCCATTAATTTTGGGCGGGTAAATTTTTTACGCAGCATAGTCTTGCCGAATTTGTCCTGACAATGGATATGGAAAGAATGCTTGCCGAGATCGATACCAATAAGGGTGACGTTTTGCATGATGGACTCTCCAGAAAAAATACTCTATAAAGAGTATGGTTCACAAGGTGGGGAAGACCATCTCATTAA
>NZ_JBBMXH010000341.1:0-466 GCF_037996725.1 Xenorhabdus entomophaga | reverse complement strand
ACCAATTTCTCAGGTTACTGACAGAACATGAACAGCAACGGGGAATAATCTGATGACCAGAGGCATTAGCAATAACAATCCCGGCAACATTGATCACAATCCCGCTAATAAGTGGCAGGGGCAATTAAGGCATGACCCGAAGATTGAGAAGCGCTTCTGTCGTTTCGAGACGGCGGAGCATGGTATCCGGGCACTCATGAAGCTGCTGACCAATTACCACAAGAACGGTTATCAGAGTGTAGCGAAGATGATAGATCGCTGGGCACCGACCAATGAGAACAACACCTCAGCCTATATCAAGGGTGTTGCTAAGGCGCTCAATGTTGACCAGTTCGAGAAAATCGACATCAATAAACCCACGCTGATTGCGCTGGCTAAATCCATTATCCGGCACGAGAACGGCAAGCAACCTTATTCCGATGATGTTTTCGAACGGGCGTTTGAATTGCTATGAACTGGAAATTAC
>NZ_JBBMXH010000340.1:0-468 GCF_037996725.1 Xenorhabdus entomophaga | reverse complement strand
ACGCTGCTACACCATTCTGGATCGCCTCGGCGTGCGTATGTTGCGTGACCCGTACACCCGCAAACCGTTTATCCACTTCTACACCACTAAACGGGTGGGTTCCCTGCTGGTTGACAGTCACGCCGTGAAGTTGCTGAAAGGCGCTGCGGGCAGTAAGTAATCTCTGGGAGGCCTGTGTGCCGCCTTATTATGGGGGGAAATATGCCGCTACCCACGATTGAAGAGCTGCGCTTGCAGTGCCGGATAGATTCGGATGAGGAAGATGCGTTGTTACAAGCCTATCTGGAAGCCGCCAGAGAAAAGGCAGCCAATTACCTGAACCGCAATGTTTATGAAGAAAGTATCCCTGACACCGACCCCAACGGAATACGGATAACCCCTATTATTAAACTGGCCTTAATGCTGGCCGTGGGGTTCTGGTATGAAACCCGTGATCCGAAGCGGTTACCGCCCGGATTCAGGGATTTG
>NZ_JBBMXH010000339.1:0-472 GCF_037996725.1 Xenorhabdus entomophaga | reverse complement strand
CCTGACGCAGGCTGACATCTGGCATGTGCGTATCTTTACGCTCAATGGCCTGACCGGGTTAAGTCCGGTGGCCTATGCCCGGCAGGCGATCGGGTTAGGGCTGGCGACCGAAGAGCACGGCTCCCGGCTGTTCGGTAACGGGGCGGTCACCAGTGGCGTACTGCAAACCGATCAGCCCCTGACCGACGAGGCCTTTAACCGGTTGAAAACCGACTTTGAAGCGCAACACCAAGGGCTGGCGAATGCCCATAAGCCGCTGATTCTGGAAATGGGGCTGAAATGGCAGCAAATCAGTTTATCGGCCGAAGATGCGCAGTTTCTGGAAACCCGCAAGTTTCAGTTAGAAGAAATCTGCCGCATTTTCCGGGTGCCACTGCATATGGTGCAGAACACCGACCGCGCCACCTTTAACAACATTGAGAATTTAGGGATTGGGTTTATCAACTATTCCCTCGTCCCGTACCTCACCCGC
>NZ_JBBMXH010000338.1:0-474 GCF_037996725.1 Xenorhabdus entomophaga | reverse complement strand
CATCTTTGCCTATAGAGACGCCGGATAGATTTAAGCAAGCCAACCCGACATCAAAATCAGTGTTGCAAAAACGGGGGTGACCATAGATTTCTAACGTTGTTATTCATTCCTGCTACCCCTTTCCATTAATTAATATTGATGGTGGCGATTCAGACGGGGTTTGCACTACCGGAGTATCCACCGGCGAGACCGAAGTCTCCCCCGCCTGAACCGCCATTGAAAGGGCGATAGCAAACGCACTGGCAGAAACATCCTACCAGTGTTTGGATACTCAGGGGTGCAAATCCCTGACCATTGGTATTTGCCAATGGCTGTAATACTTTAACTGATTGTTTTATCTGACTCAATAACCGAACGACTAAATTTAACGGCTATAAACACGCTCAACATAGCGCCCGCGACCATCACCATGCCCCAAATCCATTGATACCAGCGCCCGTGCTTCCTGACGGCTAAAACCATGTTGTTGGTAAA
>NZ_JBBMXH010000337.1:0-480 GCF_037996725.1 Xenorhabdus entomophaga | reverse complement strand
TTCGGGTTGTGAGGTTAAGCGAATAAGCGTACACGGTGGATGCCTAGGCAGTCAGAGGCGATGAAGGACGTGCTAATCTGCGAAAAGCGCCGGTGAGCTGATATGAAGCGTGATCAGCCGGCGATATCCGAATGGGGAAACCCAGTGCAATGCGTTGCACTATCCTTATCTGAATTCATAGGGTAAGGAAGCGAACCGGGGGAACTGAAACATCTCAGTACCCCGAGGAAAAGAAATCAACCGAGATTCCCCCAGTAGCGGCGAGCGAACGGGGAGCAGCCCAGAGCCAACAGCAATATCCGCGTCAGGAGAACGGTCTGGAAAGGCCGGCAGTAAAGGGTGACAGCCCCGTATCTGAAGACGCTGGTATTGTGAGCTCGAAGAGTAGGGCGGGACACGTGGTATCCTGTCTGAACATGGGGGGACCATCCTCCAAGGCTAAATACTCCTGACTGACCGATAGTGAACCAGTACCGTGAG
>NZ_JBBMXH010000336.1:0-480 GCF_037996725.1 Xenorhabdus entomophaga | reverse complement strand
AGAAAGAGACGGTATCGGTCTAGGCTTGTAGCTCAGGTGGTTAGAGCGCACCCCTGATAAGGGTGAGGTCGGTGGTTCAAGTCCACTCAGGCCTACCAATTTTGCTTGCCCGGGCGGCTAAGCGAAGGGGCGGATAACGTACAATCAATGGGGCTATAGCTCAGCTGGGAGAGCGCCTGCCTTGCACGCAGGAGGTCAGCGGTTCGATCCCGCTTAGCTCCACCATTGTCTCTTTCACGCAACCATTTGATTTCAGAATGTACCGGGAACCCCGGTATATTGTGAAATCTATGCTCTTTAACAATCTGGAACAAGCTGAAAATTTGAAACACTCGGTGCCTGAATACACGGCATTGAGAAGTCTCTCAAACTCCAGTCCGAAGACACCTTCGGGTTGTGAGGTTAAGCGAATAAGCGTACACGGTGGATGCCTAGGCAGTCAGAGGCGATGAAGGACGTGCTAATCTGCGAAAAGCGCCG
>NZ_JBBMXH010000335.1:0-485 GCF_037996725.1 Xenorhabdus entomophaga | reverse complement strand
GGAACCGCACCATCAGGGCACAATTCCCCCGATGGGTGATAAAAAAAATGGGTTACTCGGACGGTGACCCGCTGGCCTGACTGAGCAGCGTTTCGGTAATACCGCTGTCGAAAAGTACTCTCAGCTCATCATGAATACCCAGGTAAGGTGTACTGCGCGGGATACCCTGCGCATTCAGCCGGGTTAAACCGTATTTGTCCACTAACGCGTTGATGGCTTCAAATGGCGGGACGCCATTGGCCATCAGTTCAGCCACCGTGTCGGCTTCACACAATGCCGTATCATCCAGGTTCAGGCCAAAATGCCGCTTCAGCAGCGTGCCGGCAATGACCTGCCAGACGGTTAAACGTAAAGATGCCATGGTGATACCTCACGCGTTAAACGCTGACTGTCGTTCCGTGCCGAAGAATATCCTGCACTTCACGACATTGTTGATAACGGGGTGAAACCACATGCAACGACAATAACGCGGCTTCATGCCTCAG
>NZ_JBBMXH010000334.1:0-485 GCF_037996725.1 Xenorhabdus entomophaga | reverse complement strand
TACGGAACGTGCCGCCCAGCTCAGTCTGTGGCTGGATCAACACCTTTGTGATGTCAGCCTGATAACACAGGGCGAGCGGCGAAAACTGAGCGGTTTCCCTTATGGCTGGCACAATGTGTTTGATAGTCCGGTGCTGCCTGTGCCAAAGAATACGTATTCCGGCCTGCAACCGTTGGTGGAATATTACGCGCTGTCCCCGCTTTATAACTTTGTCACGCTGGATATCAGCAAAAGTTGCACAACAGTGCCACTGAATGAGGAGGGTACGTTTGAACTGATTTTTCGTTTCGAGGGTGAATTGCCATTGGCGGATGTCGATGAGGCATTTTTATTGGGCTGCGTCCCGGCTATTCATCTGGAAAACCGGCGCATCTCGCCCATTGCACTGGAGACCGGCAATCACCGCTATTCCCTGCCATTGGGAGAATCGGTGCAGTTGTTCCGGCTGGGTGATATTGAGGTCGTGCAACAACCCGATGACAGTA
>NZ_JBBMXH010000333.1:0-487 GCF_037996725.1 Xenorhabdus entomophaga | reverse complement strand
ACATAAGGGAAAACCTTATACGGCAATACGGGGTTCAGCAGCGGGAAAATGTCAGCCTCGGTCATTTTGACAATACCTCGTCAATCGCCTGATTCGCCCGCTCAATGGCAGCGTCGGTAGCGGCCTCAGATTTGGCATCAAACGCCGGACGGATAAACGGCTGTGGGGCCATTTTTGAGGTCCCATTCTCCAGAAAACGCCAGTAGTAGGCATTACGTGGATCACTGGCTTTCATGGTCGTATCACTGTTAGTGCCCTTGGCATTAGCGCCTCGCACATACACTCCGGCGGACGCTTCACCGTTTTGCACTCGCCGGTTGGACGCCACAATATTTCGCGCCAGTTTGCCGGTGCGTTTCGGGGCTTTAACCCGCGCCTCGTCACGCAATACCGACGCCGCCGCATAAGTGGCTTTTCGCAGCACCTGATTATTTTCAGCCTTGCTGAGCAGTTCGAGATCTTTCGCTATTGCCTGCAAGCCGGAAAA
>NZ_JBBMXH010000332.1:0-494 GCF_037996725.1 Xenorhabdus entomophaga | reverse complement strand
TGAGGGTAATTTATCGACCGTTGCCGGGCTGGTGAGAGAACGGTGGCCAACAGCGAAAATCATTCTGGCGGCGGATAACGACTGGCATACACCGGGCGAACTGGACGACAAGGGCAAGCCCAAGAAGAACGTCGGCAAGATTGCAGCCGAGAAAACCGCCAAAGCGATCAACGGGTGGGTCACGTTACCGCCCACAGAACACAAAGCCGACTGGGACGATTATCGCCAGCAGCACGGCATTGAGGCAGCAAAGCAGGCATTTAGTGAAGGGTTGTATCAGGTGGGGGAGAACGCGCCAGTGTTGAAGTCAGTGGTGGTTAATTTAGATGAACATCGTGAGAAAGCCCGTGATCCGCTGATACCGTTTATCGACGTTCGCCCCAGTGGGGTTTTTTACGTGACACCGAAACTGGACAAAGAAACCGGCGAAATTATTCAGCCTGAACAATGGCTGTGTTCACCGATTGAAGTGATCGGCACGGGCATTGATGACA
>NZ_JBBMXH010000331.1:0-499 GCF_037996725.1 Xenorhabdus entomophaga | reverse complement strand
GCCCGGCAAAAGCAATTTGGGCATCAGAAAAACGTCTGAACAGCGGATTATTCAGCCCCGCAATATAGGTGAATTCCTCGTCGAAGAGGCGTTCATACTGGAGACCATCAACCAGCGCATACCTTTTCATATCGGAATGTGTTTTTTGATATGCCTGCCATGCTTCCTGTGATACTGAGATCATGATTGCCCCCGGATAACCATTGCTGAACCGTCTAATGCCGCTTTCATTAAGCAACTGAGACAAATCGGCTCCGGTGGCGAGGCCAAAACGGCCTCTGCCGCCTGAGCCACATTAATAGATGACAGCTTATCCAGCATATCCGGTAACTTACCGCCCCAGCCTGAACCCTTACCCGGCGCACCACTGCCAAAGTTAACGACAGCACTGCTGGTGATCCCCCCTGCATCGATTTTCAGAAAATGCCCGGCGGCTTGAAGGGTCAGTTCAGCACCGGCATCAATCACAACCTTAGCGCCGGAACTCAGGTGAATTTCA
>NZ_JBBMXH010000330.1:0-500 GCF_037996725.1 Xenorhabdus entomophaga | reverse complement strand
CAGTGGTGGTCTTGGGACAGCCTTGTTTGCGGCAGGCGCGAGGGATACGGGGTGGCATGGCATCACCACGTCGAGAACAGTCCGCCGCGCTCACTCTCGCGTGCGACGAACTGGCGTATCTCTTCACGGATTATCTGGCGGAGGTGATCATCATCAGGGATGCTGGGTATTTTCGCTGAGTTAATGACGGCCGAACTCAGGCGAGCTTGCTTAGCAGTCCCTCTATATGCTTTCTCTATTTCATTGATGATGGCGCTGGCGTTTATATCTACTGCCAGTTCCAATGGAGCAACAACTGCTCTTACTTTCCTTTCCGAGTCACAGACCTTGAAGCTATCGGCTGCTATAGCTGCCTGTTCCTTTTCTGCTTTCGGTTTGAACCCATTGTAAATGATGAGATGTTGAGGGGCTTTCCCGCCTATACTCATATCAAGCCGCCCATCTTTGTCATACCATGCTGAATATCCCTCAGCCGTTATAGATGTGCTGCCATCTTCTTT
>NZ_JBBMXH010000329.1:0-501 GCF_037996725.1 Xenorhabdus entomophaga | reverse complement strand
TTTCTTTCAGCGTGGCCGGCATGACGAAATGGCTTCACCGTCAAGGTTTCAGCTACAAAAAACCCAAGGGAGTGCCGCATAAATTCGATGCGCATAAACAGCAACAATTTATTGATGACTACCCATCTCTGAAAAATGGAGCGGGTCAGAATGAGCCGATCCTATTTATTGATGCGGTACATCCTTCACAGTCCACAAAGCTCAGTTATGGTTGGATGAAAGCAGGAGAAAATCAGGTCAAAGTCGTCGAAACCACTGGCAGTCGTACCCGTCTCAATATTCTGGGTGCCCTCAATTTACAACGCATTGAAGACACGGTGATCCGTGAATATCCGAGTATCAATGCTGAAAACATCGCGTATTTTTTCGGGGCGCTGCGGGAAACTTACCCGCTTTCGCAAAAAATCCATATTATTCTGGATGGTGCGGGTTACCACCGAGCCGAGTTGGTGAAAGAGATGGCGTATGTCCTGAATATTGAATTGCATTACCTCCCGCCTT
>NZ_JBBMXH010000328.1:0-503 GCF_037996725.1 Xenorhabdus entomophaga | reverse complement strand
TTTATGTTGCTTTGAAAAGTCAGTGTATGAATCCACGTTCAATACACTTCGGTGGCAATATAAAAACACCTTTTGGGCGTACTTTTAGTTTAAGAGACCTTCATTGCCAGACGAGGGGTTAGGTGTCCTGACAATATCTGCTTCCAAAGGTGGGCAGATGTACCGCAATGTTTGCTCTCCCTTTCAGGCTACAGGAGTTTTGTTCGCCACCCGAAGGCGATCCTGGCAGGCGATGGATCTTTTTTGTAGAAAAAGATATTAACGGTTAGCTTGAGAGGAGTCAAACCGCCGCTTTTCCTGCCATCCTGACTTTTGCCTGAATACCCGTACAAATTCCGCAATTTCCCCCATATTCCGCCAAAATCCGACAAAAATTAGATTTAATTGGTTAATTAATTTTATTGATAGATCTGTACAATAAACCATCTTTACAAACTGGATACCTGTTTTAATTCAGCACAAAACCGCTCCCTGATAGATAAAACGTAAGTGAAATTCAATGA
>NZ_JBBMXH010000327.1:0-505 GCF_037996725.1 Xenorhabdus entomophaga | reverse complement strand
GTTGTGTTCTCGTAACCAGCGACTTTTGATTTTTTCATCTATCCTATGATGGATACGCGCATTATCTAATACGACAAATGTCAGGCGATGATCCCCTTGCTTTGCAACCTGCTCTAAAAAATCAATGACATCAGTCCGCGTAACACTGTCTGACATTATCTGATAAAACAGGGTGTTATCGGTGTAATTTAGCGCCCCTAACACTGAACGTCTGACATGATTTTGCGGCTCTGTTTCATGGGGCTTACCCCGTGGGCTCCATCCGTATTGCACCGGCGGAGAGGCGGTAAAACCCGCCTCATCAAGATAGACCAGCCGGTAATGACCCGACCGCGCGCCCGCCTTAATTTTATTCAGAAAGGCGGCTTTTTCAGCAAACTCCGCTTCATTGCATTTTTTTTAAAGACAGGCGGGCCCGTTTATAGGTTAGCCCCTGTTTTTTCAGGGTATTCGCCAGCGTCTCAAGCGTACAGGGCAGCGGGCCATGCTTGTCCTCGACTTTCTG
>NZ_JBBMXH010000326.1:0-505 GCF_037996725.1 Xenorhabdus entomophaga | reverse complement strand
CATAACTCAGTCCTCTTTTTTGCCTTTTTGTTTCTGGAAAATCAAAACTCGCAAAATTTGGACTGAGTTTCTTTGACACTCCTACCATTTTGAAAAGTTATATATAACTATAAAACGATTAAGTATTAATGATTTTTTGACTCACAATCATAACCCAAAAAACATTATAAAATTTAATATATAAAGCTAAAAAAACCTATTATATAAAAAAGCAAAAGTAGATGGATCCTGAAGATAAATAGAATTTATCATTCCTTGTATAATTTGTTCTTGCTCAGGAAATCTAAGTGTTAAATCAGCCGCAGCCCAATCTTTAAACACCCCTCTATAGTTGCTAGCCGCCCACAGCAGCTGTATTTGTGACATTCTTGTAACATCAAAATATACTCTATTTACGCGATGCTCGACTTTCGTGGTGAGTTGAAATGACATAGCCGCTCCTTTATAACTTTAAGTCGCCAAACTGAGAGAAATAAAGGAACAAAGGCTATGTCACAGCAAGATT
>NZ_JBBMXH010000325.1:0-508 GCF_037996725.1 Xenorhabdus entomophaga | reverse complement strand
ATGCAGCGCACATCACTATCAAAACCCGCGATCAAGGTGCCAACATTCACGATGACTTTAGTCGCACCCTGCTCAAAGCGGTGAATGATAATCTGGCGATCTTCATGAGGTGTCTGAGCTGTAATGATCTCAGCATTGACCCTCGCCCGATTGAATTCAACGGTAACGAAGTTGGCGTGGCTGACCGTGACGCAAAAGCAGATGGTCGGCTGGTTATTGCCGTTCGCCAGCCAGTTACTGACGATATCCCCCACCAAGTCAGCCCCGCACATGATCTCGGCGATTTCGTCTTCTTTGTAATCACTGCCGTACTCAGCATTGTTACTGGATTTAACGCCACTTAAATCCGGTTTCATCGGGGCATAGAATTCGTACTTACTTAAATCCCCGCGCTGAATCAGTTCCTTCATGGTGGTGGGCTTAATCAGTTTTTCGTAGTAAGTCCCCAAGAACGGCGCAAAGGGTGTGCCCGACAACCCAACTACGGGTATGTCACTGTCACGGATAA
>NZ_JBBMXH010000324.1:0-508 GCF_037996725.1 Xenorhabdus entomophaga | reverse complement strand
AGCGGGTTTAAGGAACTGCTTAACGATTATCGGATCAGACCCATGAGGGGGACATAATGCAGGCAGGCAGATTGCGTCACCGCATCACGTTACAGAGCTTTACCCAGATCAGCTTGCCATCGGGCCAGCGTATGCAGGTGTGGCAGGATATCGCCACGGTCTGGGCAGAGGTTAAGTTCATTAGCGGGCGTGAGTTACTGACAGCGGGGGCTGAACGCGCAGAAACCACGGTACGGGTCTGGCTGCGTTACCGTCCGGATGTGACCAGCGCGTCCCGTATGGTGTTTAGGGGGCAGACTTACGACATTCAGGCGGCGATCCCTGACCCGAAACTGACCCAGCTTGAGCTGTTATGCAAACAGGGGGTAAAACCATGAGTATTCATACGGATCTGGACTTTTCCGGCTTGCAGGCAATAGCGAAAGATCTCGAACTGCTCAGCAAGGCTGAAAATAATCAGGTGCTGCGAAAAGCCACTTATGCGGCGGCGTCGGTATTGCGTGACGAG
>NZ_JBBMXH010000323.1:0-514 GCF_037996725.1 Xenorhabdus entomophaga | reverse complement strand
CATTAATAGTTTCATAAAAGGACCTCAGAGTGAGCGCAGACCCCGGCTCATTAACACATCGGACAGGCTTTCCGGTTGCTCACCCCCGTTCACCAGTAACCGGCTCAGGGCAGTAAACAGGGCAACGGGACCGTCAATTTTGGCTTCCGGCGTGGATTTATTGGGGAAAATATTGTCGTTTTTGTCCGGTTTGACGGTGACGTTACTCATCATCCAGTCCATTACCGGGTGGGCGTTATGGTGGAATTTACCGCTGTACACCGCCGCTTCCAGTGATTTCATGGCTTCCGACAGATTACGCACGGTTTGTGCCACTTCCACCAACGGCACGCCGTCTTCCGCCAGTGCCAGACTGAACTGGACTGCACTCCACGGGTCAAAACCCAGTTCTTTCAGGTTTTCACCGCCGACCCAGTGCAGCAGCTCTTCTTTTATCTGGGCGTGGTCCACCACTTCGCCGTCGGTCAGGGTCAGAACGCCCATTTCATCCCACTTGCGGTAAAGTTCCGCCATC
>NZ_JBBMXH010000322.1:0-514 GCF_037996725.1 Xenorhabdus entomophaga | reverse complement strand
GATTGACGATTAAGCCCGCGCCCGGCTATGAAAATTCCACGGATAAGGACGGTAAAATCAAGGCAATTGTGACCAGTACCCAGGCAGTGAAAGAGGTTAAAGCCGGGGTGTCGATTAATAAAAAGCCGCAAAACGTCTCTAAGCCATTCAATTTTGTGGTGCCGGAGAATCTGAAGTTTTTATTTGATGTCATCACGCAATCATCTACCGGAGGAAGCACATTAAAAGGTAATGGACAAGATAGCTATGCCTTTAAGGTGCGAGTGCTCGACGAAGCAGGGCAAAAGCCATTGAAAAACCAGAGCCTGAAAGGAATAATATCGACGCTGCATCTGGCACGGTCTCCTAGCCCCGTTTCAGACAAAGTTCATTTCGAGGTTCCTGACAAGCCAGTCACGGATGGTGAGGGTTATTTGACTCTCTCTATGACCAGTAAAGTAGGCATTAAGGGCGTTTTTTTCCGGCTCTACCCAGATTCATCCACCGATATAGCAAATAGCCGGCAATCCTCGCC
>NZ_JBBMXH010000321.1:0-530 GCF_037996725.1 Xenorhabdus entomophaga | reverse complement strand
TCTGGCAATGAAGGTCTCTTAAACTAAAAGTACGCCCAAAAGGTGTTTTTATATTGCCACCGAAGTGTATTGAACGTGGATTCATACACTGACTTTTCAAAGCAACATAAACCCTATTTTCATTTATCTTCAATGAACAACAGGATGGTTTCCGTCCGTCCTGTTCATATTTCTCACTGTCTCTGTTTGAAATACTCAGCAAACAATTTTTCCACGCCCAAACAATTAACGCATGGTTCCCGTTTGACACTGAACCTTGCAGCATTTTTCCGCACCTGTTGTTGACAATTCAACGCTGTACTACTTTTGCTGACCGGTTACGGATCTTAAGGCGTCACTTTTTGTCGGTTTACCGCTGAAAGTGACGCCGCAGCCAAAGAACCATGCAACCCTGACAGGCTCACGCCTGCTTCACCACACAGTGAATCTGACACTGCATTTTTAGATTGAAAAAGGAGAACTTGACGATATCGAGGCTGGCTTTTTGCCGGTGGGGATGACCTGCACACGCAGGCGGCAGTACCGCGTAC
>NZ_JBBMXH010000320.1:0-536 GCF_037996725.1 Xenorhabdus entomophaga | reverse complement strand
ATTGGTCGGCCAATCGCTAACACACGCCTCTATTTGTTGAACGCTTATGGCGAACCCGTGCCACTGGGGGCGATCGGTGAGATTTATATTGGTGGAGACGGCGTGGCCTGTGGTTATCTTAATCGCCCTGAACTCACCGCTGAACGCTTCCTGCTTGATCCTTTTAGTGATCAGCCGGATGCACGCATGTATCGAACCGGAGATTTGGCCCGCTACCTGCCGGATGGCAATCTGGAATTCTTTGGTCGTAATGATCAACAGGTCAAAATCCGTGGTTTCCGGATTGAACCGGGGGAAATTGAAACTCGGTTGAAGGAGTACCCTGCGGTGCGTGGGGCTGCGGTGCTGGTGCTGGGTGACGGGCAGGACAAACGGCTGGTCGCCTATATAGTAGCGCAAGCAGATGATGGATTAATCAACAACCTGCGTGCCCACTTAAGCGCAATCTTGCCTGATTATATGGTGCCGGCGGCTTTTGTCCGTCTGGATGAATTCCCGTTGACGCCGAATGGTAAACTGGATCGCCGGGCATTGCC
>NZ_JBBMXH010000319.1:0-537 GCF_037996725.1 Xenorhabdus entomophaga | reverse complement strand
CGGATTCTTAGGCGTGATAAATACCTGTGTCAGGAGTGCTTACGAAGTGGTCGAGTAGTAGAAGCCAAGACCGTTGACCATATCATTCCCAAGGCTCATGGGGGAGCTGATGCGGATAACAATCTATCCTCGATTTGCCATAGTTGCCATAAACGTAAGACAGCAACGGAGAGACTACGCGATGAGTGAGAGGCAAGTGAAACTGTCACGCATATTCAAGGGCGGTAGCTTTATGGGCTATGCCCTGAGTGTCGATGGCCTGTTGTTATCCAACCAGAAGCAGGTGATCGTTGAAACCAAAGCAAGCGATGTCCACCCCACATTAACGGTGACCTTTGCGGTGACCAATGAGATGGCTGATGAGGCGGTCGATATCCATTTTTAATTTCAATGAATAACTTCATTCGACGTGACCATCACAGCAAATAATAGCGCAATGATTTAGTTTTTATTTGCAATCATCTCGGTTGTTATCGTCACGCAGGGGGAGGGGCGGGTCAAATCTCTACCACTCTCGCCCTTGAGGACCGCCGCCTT
>NZ_JBBMXH010000318.1:0-538 GCF_037996725.1 Xenorhabdus entomophaga | reverse complement strand
AATATGGATTTTTTGCGAAAGTGGGTAGGTTTCCCGGATTGCGCCGAAAAAAAGGACGACATTTTTCGCGTTAATCGTCGGATATTCACGAATAATGGTCTCTTCAATCCGGTGTAAATTAAGGGCGCCCATGAGGTTGAGCCGAGTTCGACTGCCCGTGGTCTCAACGACTTTGACCTGCCTCCTCCCACTCTTCATCCAGCCGTAACTTAATTTTGTGGACTGGGTAGGATGCACTGCATCAATAAACAAAATAGGCTCATGCTGGCCGCATGCTTCTTTCAGTGCGTTGTAGGTCTCAATAAACTGTTGCTGTTTATCTGCATCAAATTTATGTGGAGTTCCCATTGGCTTCTTATAGCTGAAACCCTGACGGTGAAGCCATTTCGTCATGCCTGCGACAGTGAAAGTGACCTGCCATCGTGCCCGGACATAAGCCACAATTTGTGCGGTGGTGTGCATCAAATTTGCCGTCAGATAATCAATCAGTTCAACGGTTCGTTCGGCAGACAGGTGACTTTCAGAGCCCCCATTTTCA
>NZ_JBBMXH010000317.1:0-548 GCF_037996725.1 Xenorhabdus entomophaga | reverse complement strand
CGCCTACCTGCGGGAACTGGCACAGCGTGTGGCGAAAGACTCGCCGCATTTGGCCGATTTTCTGTCTTCATCCCATGATCCTGATATTGAACGTCTCTTCGAAGCGTTTGCCCTGTTGATTGCCAATTTACGGGATAAACTGGAGGACGATCTCCCCGAAATCACGCACGGTATTCTGTCCCGGATCTGGCCGTTAGCGTTATGTCCTATTCCCCCGACAACGATACTACAATTCTATCCTGCTGAGGGTGAGCATCAGGCTACTGCCGATATGCCTGCGGGTACGTCCGTTTCGGCTCACTGCAACGGGCAGTTACTGACCTTTAAAACCCGTTGTCCGCTGCATATTGAACCGTTAATCGTGCAGGAACGCGCGGTAAAGAAAACCGGCACTCACAGTGAGATCATACTGACTCTGTGTCAGACCGGCCCCGCGCCTCCGGTCTGGCAAAGTGGCACATTAACGTTTTTCCTCGGCACTGATACGGAACGTGCCGCCCAGCTCAGTCTGTGGCTGGATCAACACCTTTGTGATGTCAGCCTGATAA
>NZ_JBBMXH010000316.1:0-555 GCF_037996725.1 Xenorhabdus entomophaga | reverse complement strand
TAAACCGTTAATCAAATAAATTAGTCAGACTATTTAGCTAATTTTCACCAAAGCATAAAGAGTTTATTACTGACCGCCGCTAAAAAACGCCGCATCCTTGGCATTTTGGAACCCATCATAAGGTGAGTGTTTATGCGCGGTGGTTTTTCGATATCCTGTTCTGCCTGCCTGCTGGGGCTGGCTGTGTTGTGTATACCACTGGCTCATGCGGCCGAAAAAGACGAACTGGCGAGTGCAAAGCGTCTGATTGAGCAGGTGCAGATAGCACTGGAGCGTGCCAGCATCGCAGGAAAGCAATCGGATACGTCAAAACTTCCTCGTTATGACTTTGATTATCAGCTCATTCAGACTGATCTCCGCACCATCAAAGCGGGTATCGATCACTATCTCACGCCTTCCCGCGACCAGCCCCAGGGATCCGGCGCGTTATCCGGCCATTACCGTCAGGAAAATTCGCAATGACGCAGGCACAACGCAATGCTTTTGAAGTGGCCTCGGGGCATTTTGATATCACTTTTCTGTATCTGGTGTGTGTCGGGTTTTTCTTAGCCACGG
>NZ_JBBMXH010000315.1:0-558 GCF_037996725.1 Xenorhabdus entomophaga | reverse complement strand
TCCGCGTTATCACTGTTATGCTTGCCGTAAAACCTTTCAACTGACTTATACTTATCAAGCCTGTCAGCCCGGCATGAAAGACCAGATTATTGATATGGCCATGAATAACGCCGGTGTCAGGGATACCGCTCGCGTCCTGAAGGTCGGCATTAACACGGTCATTCGCACACTAAAAAACTCACACCCAGAAACATAACTACGCTGCCGCTTGCAGGGGGTGATATTCAGATTATCGGTGAAATAGACGAACAGTGATCATTTGTCGACACGGGAAAGAAATTTACCCAACGTATAGAAAGAACCCATCTCACCCTGCGTATTCGTATAAAAAGGCTGAATCGAAAAACGATAGGCTATTCCAAATCCGAAGAAATACACGATAAAGTGATAGGAACGTTTATTGAGCGTGAATACTACTTTCTCTAAGCAATCTAACCATTGGAAGCACAGGGCGCGAGCATACTTTTCAAATACCTATTGAATAACAAGCAATGACATGATCTAATTATCTTTATTTTTCTTTCGAATGCTCGCCCATGAATCCTAACCACTCCCTCA
>NZ_JBBMXH010000314.1:0-592 GCF_037996725.1 Xenorhabdus entomophaga | reverse complement strand
CGGACACGCAGTTAAGGGTGACACTCTCGGCTGATGCCTTCGGGCTGACGGTGACGTTAATCGTGCTTGCCCGTATCGCCGCGCTGAATGAGCGGGATGCCTGTCGGTTTTGCGAATTGCGGGAATATGCGAAGCAACATCCAGAAAACGGTCTGGTAGGGTCAGTCATGACATTGAGACTCCACGAGGACTTTATCAGCCCGTCATTAATCGAAAATCAAAATAATAACTCTCACTGACGTTATCAGCCCATGATGCTGTTAACCCTTTTCTTAAGCGCCTGACCAGGGAGCCGAAAACACCTTCCCGGTATCGGGCGGGTGTTTTCTTTATTTGACCTAAAATCAAGGAAATACGTATGAACCCCATTTTTTTACCGGCACCGGATGACACGGGTACGGTATCCCATGAAGAACTGTTTACTGTTCAGGTCACCGGCCTGATGCAGCACCCGCAGGCGCAACAGTTATTGCGGGAGGAAACCCTGACCGTGTGCGAAACGGCTACGGTAACCGAAGCGGTGCAGCGGCTGAAGGTTATTCACCTGCTGGGCGACTGGCCGGTGCCGGAAACGTTATCTCATCAAACGAAA
>NZ_JBBMXH010000313.1:0-605 GCF_037996725.1 Xenorhabdus entomophaga | reverse complement strand
TGATTTGGTCACACCATAAAATTGGAACGGGTAGATTGCATTCTAATCAATTCAAATAACGCTATCGCGCTTCTGACATTATTTTTTGTCTCGGAAAATGAATTACGCATTGACCTTATGATTTCCGTTCATTAGCGTGGTAAGACTTATCGATGATCCGGTCGCTTGTAAGGATCGCCTTCGGGCAGCGACAACAACACTCCCGTAGCCTGAAAGGGAGTACACACTGTGTGGTACATCTGCCCACCTTTGGAAGCAGATATCGTCTTTATAGAGATGATGAAGGTTCTTTAATCTACCCTGGCACGATGCCAGTCACCCGGACGGGGAACATGCTTCCCGTCGGGCAGGGTGTTCTCCGTCTTTTTTATTTACAGGAGAACATCATGCAAAAAAGTGAACTTATCATGCTAGACAGCCCAGCGCTGTCTGCTGCGTTTCCCGGCAAAAAACCGCTGGAACGGTTGTTTCTGGGATTTCTGATTGTCAATACCGCCTCAACGTTATGCAGAGATTACCAGCCTGAGCAATGGACTGGCCAGCAGGTGTCTGAGTCGTTGGCCTATATGGTGCCGGCATCAGCGAAAAGTTATCCGCTTTACCTG
>NZ_JBBMXH010000312.1:0-606 GCF_037996725.1 Xenorhabdus entomophaga | reverse complement strand
GGCACTGGATGTACTCAGTGAAATCGCGACAGCGGTGACCCGAAAACAGCCCTATCCGGATGTCTTTAATCTGCTTTCCTGCTAGTCAATACAGGGCTGGTGAATGGTTACTTTTTTATGGCCCCATTATAATGGTTAAATTTATATTTTATATAAATAAATAGTAGCAGGTGTACAAATTCTATTTCATAGGAAAAGTCTATTTTTATTCTATATAATAATGCAATCTAAATCACTGTCCTTACAAAAATAAAATTCAATTAAATTAATGACATCATCTAATGTATTTAACGTAATAAATTCTCTTGGTGTTATCTTTAAATTATACTTTTCATTAACCCTATTAATAAGTTGTATCATCTGTAATGAATTTATACCTAGTGTTGCAATAGACTCTGAAGTTGAAGGAATAAAGTTTCCTGTCATGTTTTTAATTTCATTACATAGAAAAATAGAAATTCCACTATAATGGCAACTTGGTTTTTCAGTATTGAACATATATAACTTTTCATAATTATGAGAATTTCATATTTCCTATTCCTTTCCAACTATTTGCTGAAGCGGCATTCAAGAAAATCTTAACTCTTTTGATGAGCTGCCACATAT
>NZ_JBBMXH010000311.1:0-607 GCF_037996725.1 Xenorhabdus entomophaga | reverse complement strand
TGCTGTTGTTTTTCAGTCAATGTCATGGTGGTTCCCCTTCTCAATAAAAGAAAACACACTATGACAAAAGATTAACCAGTCAGGTATGTGGGGTTAATTAGGCGCTTACACTGGGCCTAATGGAAGCATCAGCGTGTATGGCTCTAACGGTGACTGGGCGAAGCCAAGACGCGTATAGAACGTTCGGGCGATTTCATCAAGTGCGTGGACGATTATAGCTGAAATACCCACTTGTTCCGCCGTGCTGACGACACGCTTCCAGGCATCTTGGAGAAGCAATGCTCCTAGTACTACAGTCGTAATGTTTATTGTGTCATGATAGCTATCGTCCTTCTTTCTAACCCTAAGGGAGGTGCCACATGGCCTCACCTGTCAATCTCTGGGAACAGGAGCTCCTGAACGCCCATTCCCGTCTGGCTCCGTTGTTTCACTCTGCGAGTTCTCAACAACGTTGTCTGGCTTATCTTCGGGGATTACTCAGTGATGTTGAACGTAAAAATCTATGGTCACCCCCGTTTTTGCAACACTGATTTTGATGTCGGGTTGGCTTGCTTAAATCTATCCGGCGTCTCTATAGGCAAAGATGCCCGCGCCACGATGAGTTTCG
>NZ_JBBMXH010000310.1:0-614 GCF_037996725.1 Xenorhabdus entomophaga | reverse complement strand
TAAGCATAACTCAGTCCTCTTTTTTGCCTTTTTGTTTCTGGAAAATCAAAACTCGCAAAATTTGGACTGAGTTTCTTTGACACTCCTACCATTTTGAAAAGTTATATATCAAGCTCACCTATAAGTTTATTCCCGTCTACTTTATTATTCGAATTCAAAGGAAAAGTATCTTTGAATATAAGTAAGCTGGGTTGCATATATTTAGGAAGATTTTTTTCCAAATAAAGCTGTATCTGGCTCGTTGTTATGATTTCCTGTGCTTTTAACTGATACCATGCAACGAGAGTATTGCTAGTGTCACGTAGTGATACATAAGCATTAATAATAGCTGGATGACAGAGTAAACAATTCTCTATTTCAGCGAGATTAACAAGGCAACCATTGTATTTAATTTGTCTATCAGTACGCCCCTTATAATAAAGAAATTCGTGATAGAAATAACCTAAATCCCCTGTTTGATAAGACGGAGGGATAGCTTTTAAGTTAAATGGTGTATTTAAAGTTTCTTGGATTCACATATTAAGTGCAACATCGTTATAAACGAAGTAAATGAGTTTTTGTACCTTTAAATAGCTCATCCGGCGTATTGTAACCCCGTGTTTTTCGTGGTCGCT
>NZ_JBBMXH010000309.1:0-621 GCF_037996725.1 Xenorhabdus entomophaga | reverse complement strand
GAGTACTTAGGTCAAAATGCCTTCAAAACACCACAAAGAAAATCATGTAAAAACAAGACATTGAATGCATGTTTTGAAAGACTTAATTATTAAGATCCTGTATATGAAGGGCTGTAAATCTGATGGATAAACCTGCCTGACAGCCTGGTTAACGTGCTCTGTTCTCATTAGTTGCTCATGATATTAGTATTATTTTGTCTTCGTGTTGTTTGATTTTTACTTATCGCGATAAATAATGAGAGCGACTTTAATGGTTATTCTTTCAGGTTACCACTTTAATCACAAACAAAAGTGACAATAAAAACAGTAAGTTCATCTGCATGCACTCTGTGATAATTAAATAAAATCACTCGAAGTATAGATTGGGAAATAAAGACAACCATATAGAATCCACTGTTCTTAATGTAAAATTCACATAAAATTAAAGTGAATAATAGCGATATCTTATTTTCATTGTTCGTCCAATACTTTCTTATTTATATTAAGATCTCTTACTCTAAAAGTAACATGTTACGCGATGCTCGACTTTAACATCCTATGACGTTGGCTTGTTGAAGCCAGTCGCGTTGACTTTTACCTTGTTTAAAATTGGCAAAAATGCCCAACGTATGAGAAAGCAGT
>NZ_JBBMXH010000308.1:0-629 GCF_037996725.1 Xenorhabdus entomophaga | reverse complement strand
TGATAATGACCGAGGCCGAGTTTAGTGACCGTGGCCCCCTCGGATTCGTCGTTGGTGATGAAGGTGCCGTCGGGGTGGATTTGGATGATGGGGGAGGATTTTTTGATGTACCCTCCTTCGGCTACATACACATTGCCATTCCATCCAAGGGCCAAAACATCACCGTGAACGCCCTGTTTAAAATAATAATCCCCACGGCCTTTGCCCTCCGCGTCTTGAATAATGACGTACCCAGATTCCCCTTGACTACCAAAATTGACATCCAGCCCGGTGTCCGTGTTTCTGGTTAAAAAATTTGTCCAGTATGCTCCGTCAACTCGCACAGTATTGACAAAGGTCTGAGTAGCAAGGGCTTCCAAGCCAAGGTTTTTCACAAACTCCGCCTTATCAGGAATATCCGCGCCGTTCTGGTTCTTATCCAGCATCGCCGCCTGCAATGCCCGTATCGATTGCAGTGACACAGTCTGACCGTTCGGCAATGTCACCGCCACCGTGCCATTCTGTGACATCCATTTGTCCATGTTCTGGAGGAACTGGGTGATGTAGCTGTTAATCGCCACTATATGCCTGACCCCATCGGAAATGGAATCCGGGGCAGTGGTCTGAATCTGATATTTCACATTGTTGAG
>NZ_JBBMXH010000307.1:0-640 GCF_037996725.1 Xenorhabdus entomophaga | reverse complement strand
TACTTCGCCGCTCAACGCTGATCCTTACAGGCAATGGACCATTGATAACAGTTAAATACCTTATCGGTTGGGTTGAACGAGGTCAAATTTTTGTTCGATGAGAAGGTGAGATATCCAGAACCATTTCTCCACTACAAATCCAATAGACAGTTAGAGATTCCCTTAAAGAAGTACTTTACTCAATCACAAGAAAAATAATTCTTAATAATCGTGACAATAATCTCAAAATTAAACTGGTGTGATAGTCATATTGCGTTCTTTACATTATGAATAGATTATCTTTATGGGTGTTACTCACACTTGAAATTAGACACTCAAAAGGTAACCGCTCCGTACCACCTATTTATCTAAATCCACATTCAGATATTCAAATCACCACAGATACCAATTTAACATTTGTTAAGTTGGTCTTTCCCAACGTTCGGTACTGAAAAGTTACTCTCTGCTATTGTATAACTGCTCATTACACTTATATACTTCCCTGACAAAATTATCCTACCAGAAATGAAGTTTCCCCAGTGTACATAAGATAAGTTAGTCAGATAAATTATTTGCACGACTGTTATAATAGATAACACGATAATCTGACTTTCCGCCTGTTCTAATGAAATCGAAGATAACCCTTTCTGAGCCTGAACGA
>NZ_JBBMXH010000306.1:0-653 GCF_037996725.1 Xenorhabdus entomophaga | reverse complement strand
CCCTATTCCTATGAAATCGAATATCACACTGTCTGAACCTGAACGTATTACATTACAACAACTGGCTTTGAATCACAGACATCGGGACATCCGTACGCGAGGAACGGGGTTGCTCATGCTTGCCAGAGGCATCAAACCCCGTCAGATCGCCGAGGAGATAGGATGTAGTCTCAGAGTTATCTATGACTGGGTTCACGCCTGGCATGATTCAGGGATAGCCGGATTATTAGGTGGCCATGTCGGAGGTCGATATCCCGCCATGACACCTGACATGATTGCCACCGCGGTCGAATCCGCTCGCGCAGAATCTCTGACGCTAGCCCGAATCGCACAGAAAGTTGAGGACAAGCATGGCCCTCTGCCCTGTACACTTGAGACGCTGGCTAATACCCTGAAAAAACAGGGGCTAACCTATAAACGTGCTCGCCTGTCTTTAAAAAAAACGCAATGACGCGGAGTTTGCTGAAAAAGCCGCCTTATTGAATAAAATTAAGGCGGGCGCACGGTCAGGTCATTATCGGCTGGTCTATCTTGATGAGGCAGGTTTTTCCGCCTCCCCGCCGGTGCAATACGGATGGAGTCCACGAGGTCAGCCCCATGAAGCAGAGCCGCAAAACCCGGTCAGACGGTCAGTGCTAGGTGCGCTAAATTAC
>NZ_JBBMXH010000305.1:0-656 GCF_037996725.1 Xenorhabdus entomophaga | reverse complement strand
ACTCACAGGGGTAACCATCGTTCACCCCACGGACGCCCATTGTTCAAATGGGGTGGAATATGAAGATGAAAGAAAATCCTGATTTATGGGCTGACCTCTTGAACGGCCTAAAAAATTCGTGGCCGCAGATATCCGGCTCGGTTTTGGCAATAGCGATTTGTTACGGGCGCCTGATTTACGACGGCGTAGAACGGAAGAATCGCTGGGTGGAGGCGCTGCTCTGTGGTGCTTTGTCATGGAGCGTATCCAGTGGTCTAGAACTGTTCGGTATTCCTATCAGTTTTGCTCCAGCTATTGGAGGTGCTGTTGGATTTATTGGCGTTGAGAAAATCCGCGAGTTTGCCGTTCGCGCCATTAATAAACGGTTGGGGGATAAACAATGAGCATAAATTCCCATTACCTGAATGTGAGGCTGCGTCAATTCCGCCGCTGGCGGGCATTGCACAGGCTGAGAAAACATTGGCGTGATGATCGGTTCTTTCTAAAGCTCGCTCGTGAACCTCGGTACAAGTGGCTGCGTGACCATTTTAATTTTTACGAACGTTACCAATTTCTCAGGTTACTGACAGAACATGAACAGCAACGGGGAATAATCTGATGACCAGAGGCATTAGCAATAACAATCCCGGCAACATTGATCACAATCCCGCTAATAA
>NZ_JBBMXH010000304.1:0-659 GCF_037996725.1 Xenorhabdus entomophaga | reverse complement strand
TGGCCTTCGCCATCCACCCGCGCCACCGGCAGGTCAAAGGGGCCGTATTCCAGATCCCATGCCACCCCGCGGGCATCCGTCCATGTCGTCAGGTTGCCGTGGCGATCATGGCGGAAGCGCTCCCGGCTGTCGTTGGGACGATGGCTGAGGGCGACACGGTGATGACGGTCATATTCCCAGCCCCATTGTGCCCCGCCGCCCGTTTTAAGGTGTTGCAACCGATCCTGACGGTCATACCCCAGCGTCAGGCTGCGGTTCTCTTCATCGAACAGGGCTGCCAACCTGTGAGTGGTATCGTATTCCTGCGTGCGCTTGCGCCCGTCGTTGTCTTCAATGGCGGTCACCAGCCCGAACGCGTTACGGGTCAGGATCGTCTCGCTGCCGTCCGGTGCAACAAAGCGCGCGGGCTGGCCTTGGTCATCGTAGTGTTGCGTCCACTTCTGGCCAGCGGGGGCCGTGACCTGCACCAGCCGGTCCTGCTCATCATAGTCATATTCCCACGTGGCCCCCATCGCATCAGTGAAGGCCGTCACCAGCCCGGTGTCCGCCAGATAGTCCAGCGTAAGGGTCTGGCCTTCCGGCAGGATTTTGCGCGTCAGGTTGCCCCAGTCATCGTATTCATAACGGGTGATGTGGCCGCACGGGGTTTCCTCCTGCGT
>NZ_JBBMXH010000303.1:0-659 GCF_037996725.1 Xenorhabdus entomophaga | reverse complement strand
GGCAGGGTGTTGCCCTGACTCAAGGTCTGGCGGATAAAAGGCTTGTCAGGGCGGCCACCTTCGAACGCAATTTCAACCACCGTGCCAATGGGCGGATACTGGAACATGCCCGATTCACCGCCCGCCATCGGCAAGGGCAGCGGGACAGCCCGGTAAACCGGGGCCGCGGCGTCTTTGCCGTCAGCATCCAGCAATTGCACATCCACGGCATAACGCGGCCTGAATGGGTCGGCCATATCGCCACTGGTCGTGTTTTCCGTGTGGGCCTCAATGCGGGCGAATTGGGGCAGGTGCGTGCCCGCCGATAATTCTGGGTAAGCGGCGTCAATTTGGCGCTGGGCGGGGGTTTTACTCTCCTGTTGTCCTTTGGGCAGCCAAGTAATGGTCATATTCTCATTATTCAGGTTGACCTTACTCAGCCGCTGCTGATTGACCACAAAACCCGGGCGCAGGGATTGGATCATCGGTATGGTCATGGCATTGCCAGCGGACTGATTCTGGCTGAACGCACTGGGGATTTCGGCGGGCTTGTCCTTAAACATCGAATGCGCCCAGCTTCCCAGATACACCGAGCCATCCGGCAACTGATGCCAGATATAGTCTTCAATGGCAAAGACCTGCCCCAGATTCCCCAGTAGCTGGTAGCCTGTCCCATTGTG
>NZ_JBBMXH010000302.1:0-665 GCF_037996725.1 Xenorhabdus entomophaga | reverse complement strand
TTTTCAACAGATAAAGGGATTTGGACGTATTTTTGTCACCACTGGCGCGACTGGTTTCCGGGGTTAGGTTCACGGGCCAACTTTGCCAAACAGGCCGCGAACCTTTGGGTTGTCAAACAAAAACTGCAAGAGAAGCTGGCGATGTTATTGGGCGCATTCGACAGACCGGTACATATTATCGACGGATTTCCTCTGCCCGTCTGTGGATTCAAAAGAGCGAAAGGCAGTTCTAGCTTTAAAGGGCAAGCCGATTATGGATACTGTGCCGCCAAGAACGAAACATATTACGGCTTTAAAGGGCACCTGATGATAGATGAAACAGGCGTGGTGATAGGGATAACGTTGACGCCCGCCAGTGTCAGTGAGCGTGAAGCGGCCTGGGATTTGATCGCCCCGATAAAAGGCTGTTTGCTCGGCGATAAAGGGTATTTAGGCGTTGAATTTAAACAGGAAATGAAGGCAGAGGGTATTGAAATGATAACCCCGGTGCGTGCCAATATGGATGATCCCATCCCCAGAACAACGAGAAGGGTCATTAACGCCAAACGCCGTTTAATTGAAACCGTGATTGGTCAATTCGCCGGGCAATTTTCTCTCGAGAAGTGCTGGGCACGGGATTTGTGGCATTTGAGTAATCGAATAGCCAGAAAACTGCTTTCTCATAC
>NZ_JBBMXH010000301.1:0-670 GCF_037996725.1 Xenorhabdus entomophaga | reverse complement strand
TAAAGGGCATGGTAAAGGACGTACTGGGCATCCTCGGTATCACTGCTACGCCTGCCGGAAAACCTTCCAACTGAACTATACCTATCAAGCCTGCAATCCCGGTACGAAAGAGCGAGTTATTGATATGGCAATGAATAATTCTGGTGTCAGGGATACGGCGCGAGTTCTGAAAATCGGCATTAACACGGTTATTCGCACATTAAAAAGCTCACACCAAGACAAGTAACCACACTACCGCTTGTGGGAAGTGATATTCAGATTATCTGTGAAATAGACGAGCAGTGGTCATTTGTTGGCCACAAGAAAAATCAGCGTTGGCTCTGGTATGCTTGGGAACCTAATCTGAAGCGAGTAGTGGCGCATGTATTTGGTGATCGTAGCAGGAAGACGCTGAAAAAATTGCTGGCTCTTCTGTCTCCTTTCAACATTCAGTTCTACTGTACGGATGATTATGCCGTTTACGATTGCCTGTCTGAGGACAAACACCTTACGGGAAAGAAATTTACCCAACGTATCGAGAGAACCAACCTCACTCTGCGTATTCGCCTCAAAAGGCTGAATCGAAAAACGATAGGTTATTCTAAGTCAGCAGAAATACACGATAAAGTGATAGGAACGTTCATTGAGCGTGAATACTACTTTCTCTAAAAGATCTAACTATTGGGTTCAT
>NZ_JBBMXH010000300.1:0-673 GCF_037996725.1 Xenorhabdus entomophaga | reverse complement strand
AGCGACCACGAAAAACACGGGGTTACAATACGCCGGATGAGCTATTTAAAGGTACAAAAACTCATTTACTTCGTTTATAACGATGTTGCACTTAATATGTGAATCCAAGTTGCTTTAGTTTTTGCCTTATCAGCTAAGATTTTATTTTTTACCTCATCTTCTTTTTGTCTTTCATAAATGTTAATTGATGTATCAATCGATTTTTTAGCTGATTTTGTGGAATGCCAAGTTAAATACAAAGAACCCATTCCAATTACTACTGCAATAACAGCAACAATCAACCCCCAATCAATATCTTTAATCGAATATGTGATTTCCATAAAAGCCCTTAAAAAGTAAAATTTCCTTTATTCTACCCTCAATTACAGCTCATGCCACCCATAATTAATCCAGAATTCAGAGCTACCAGACAAGCAACATTCTTTCATTGGTAATTGCTCACTACACTTACCGTAAAATCAACCCCTACTCTGTTTGCCCAATTTGAATTTATACGAAACAGGTGGCTTCGAGTCGAAACTCTAACTAGAAATTGTCCAAAAGTGAGTTAGAGCAAGTTGCTTGATTTGGTCACACCATAAAATTGGAACGGGTAGATTGCATTCTAATCAATTCAAATAACGCTATCGCGCTTCTGACATTATTTTTTGTCTCGGAAAATGAATTACGCATT
>NZ_JBBMXH010000299.1:0-697 GCF_037996725.1 Xenorhabdus entomophaga | reverse complement strand
TATATAACTTTTCAAAATGGTAGGAGTGTCAAAGAAACTCAGTCCAAATTTTGCGAGTTTTGATTTTCCAGAAACAAAAAGGCAAAAAAGAGGACTGAGTTATGCTTATCTTACCACCAACTTTCCGCATTGAACGCCGTTTGATGAAAAAAATGGCACAGAAAACACACGATAAAGACTATGCCGCCCGGATTATGGCGATGCTCTCACTTTATCGAGGAGGAGCCGTTCCTTCCGTCGCTGTAGAATTTTGTGTCGCACCGTCTTCTATCTGGCGTTGGATTAAACGTTTTAGAACATACGGTTGGGCAGGATTGAAAAGTCAGCCTGCGGGACGTCACCGGCGATGGAACTTGAATCCACTTTTACCTTTTATTCTTTATTTACTGGAACTTTCACCACAACAGTTCAATCATGTCCGTTCTCGCTGGAGTCTTGAACTTTTCATTATTCAAATCAATAAAATAACGAATGTAAAATTTTCAATCAGTACACTTTATCGGTTTCTTTGTAAAAACAGGATTGTTTGGCGACGGGCAGCCCCCACTGTCCATAAACCAGATCCTCAATATGAAGAAAAAATGGCACGTATTCATCAAGCATTATCGCAAACATCAAAAGAAAATCCCGTATTTTATGAGGATGAAGTCGATATTAATTTCAATCCCAAAATGGGTTCAGATTGGTACTTCAAAGG
>NZ_JBBMXH010000298.1:0-704 GCF_037996725.1 Xenorhabdus entomophaga | reverse complement strand
GGGAGTACTTAGGTCAAAATGCCTTCAAAACACCACAAAGAAAATCATGTAAAAACAAGACATTGAATGCATGTTTTGAAAGACTTAATTATTAAGATCCTGTATATGAAGTTTCCCTAATGCAACCACCAAACAGCAAGCCATGTTACAAACTTTAAACGATATTATCCTGCATATTCGCTACACGATTCTTTAGTCGTTCATTCTCTTTTGACACTATCTTTAACCAATACAGCCCCCTGTATGGGGGCTTATATTATTTAATCATACAGAAAATCGAGAACAGTAATCATTTTTACTTATTTAATATTCGCAGTTATTTACTATAAAGATATAGCCTTTCACTTTATTTTTCACATCTTAATTCATTAAATCAGCGTTATATTCTAAATTCTGATATCAACTCCAGACTGATAAATATCATTATATCAAAATAGCTTTCAAATTTTGTTATTGATTTATGTCCCTCATTCAAAAACAATTACTCCTGGTGAATGTATAATTAAGTATTCCAAGAACAACATAAAAGCCACGATTAATTTAAATAATTAACAATTAACAATTAACAATTAACAATTAACATATTTTAATTATTAACGCGATGCTCGACTTTAACACCCTATAACGTTAGCGTGTTGAAGCCAATCGCGTTGTCTTTTACCTTGTTTAAAATTAGCAAAAATGCCCAACGTATGAGAAAGCAG
>NZ_JBBMXH010000297.1:0-704 GCF_037996725.1 Xenorhabdus entomophaga | reverse complement strand
TATCACAAGAAAGTGAAGATGATTTATATCGACCCGCCCTATAACACAGGCAAGGATTTTATCTATAAAGACAGATTCAATAACAATTGGCTAAATATGATGTACCCCAGATTGAAATTGGCCAGAAATTTATTATCCGATGATGGAATTATATTCATATCGATAGATGAGCATGAGGTTATTAATTTATCCAATTTATGCAATGAAATATTTGGTGAAGATAATTTTGTTGAGCGGTTTATCTGGAAGAGTGGAAGAACCTCAGCATCAATCTTTACCCGGGAACACGAATATATCTTAGCCTACGCAAAAGACAGGCCTCAATTACCCCGTATCGTTTATCAGGGCGATGAGAGCTTGATTTCTGACCGTGCAATAAAACGGGTGAGCGTTAAAAATCCGGCGTCAGAAATAACCTTTCCTGCGGGCGTCAGATTCTTGGGTGAAGATAAAACGTTTCCCCCTGCCTTTGGTGACAAAGAAGTTGTTGAAGTGACTTCCGGTGTATTTGAATGTAAGAACGGTTCCTTAGCTAGCGAGGTCACACTAAAAGCGGGCTGGGCAATGAAGAGCCAAATCGAAAACTGGCTGTCAGGAAATGAGACTTTTGACTCTAAAGGACAGCAGGTTGTTGAGTTCTTCTTCAAGCCTAATGGTGTGCTTCAATATGTTAAAAAGCGGGGCACTGAACATCCCAAAACCAT
>NZ_JBBMXH010000296.1:0-714 GCF_037996725.1 Xenorhabdus entomophaga | reverse complement strand
GAGAGAAGAGCGGGGGCGAACGGTGGCAATGAATAACTTTCAGTTTAGCCAGCGCAGTGAAAATAACCTCAAAGGTGTGCATTTCGATTTGGTTGCGGTTGTTCGTCGAGCCTTAGAGCTATCCCCAGTTGACTTCACGGTAATTGAAGGACTCAGAACGCTTGAGCGCCAAAAGCAGTTATTGAAAGAGAAGAAGAGTCGGACCATGAATTCTCGTCACTTGACGGGCCATGCGGTTGACTTGCTTCCTGTAGGTGCAGATTGGAATAATTACACATGCTGGCTGCCAGTATTGAATGCAGTACACCAAGCAGGTGAAGAATTGGGGATAAAGCTTCGATTTGGCATCACGTGGACAAGCAATCCCCACGATAAGCCGGCTAAATTTCTGGATGCGCCTCATATTGAGATACCCGCATGAAATTCAACAGCCAATACTTCACCCTCGGTGCTTTTGCTGTCGTCGCTGGCCTGCTCTGGTTCTATTACAGTGAGTATCAGGCCAAGGCCGAAGAATACCGTAGGTTAAAGTCACAGTATGACGAACAAGTTGCCATTAACACCAACCAGCAAGAACGAATCCAGCATCTCGCAGAACTGGACACCCGACACACGCAGGAACTCGCCAATGCCAAGATTGAAATCGATACTCTTCGGGCTGATGTTGCCGCTGGTCGTCGCAAGCTGCGCATCAAGGCCACCTGTCCTGTGTCT
>NZ_JBBMXH010000295.1:0-715 GCF_037996725.1 Xenorhabdus entomophaga | reverse complement strand
TTGTATATAGAAAACCCCCTGCTAGGCAGGGGGTTCCGTAGAGCTTTCAGCTATAAAGCCGCTATAAAAACCCCTTTTGATTTGTTAAAACACCTTGCGGTCTGGCAACTGCAAAAGTGAATCAAGAAATCGAAAGGGGGTCCCACAATGAGGGATGAGAAGAGCTTAGCGCATACTCGATGGAACTGTAAATATCACATAGTCTTTGCGCCAAAATACCGAAGGCAGGTGTTCTACGGAGAAAAACGTAGAGCGATAGGTAGCATATTAAGAAAATTATGTGAATGGAAAAACGTGAACATTCTGGAGGCGGAATGTTGTGTGGATCACATCCACATGCTTCTGGAAATCCCACCAAAGATGAGTGTGTCGAGTTTTATGGGGTATCTGAAGGGGAAAAGTAGCCTGATGCTTTATGAGCAATTTGGTGATCTTAAATACAAATATCGTAATCGTGAGTTTTGGTGTCGGGGGTATTACGTTGATACAGTGGGAAAAAATACAGTTAGGATACAGGAATACATAAGGCACCAACTGGAAGCGGATAAATTGGGAGAACAATTATCGATCCCATATCCAGGTAGCCCGTTTACGGGCCGTAAGTAATCAATAGAATGCAAATGTCAGATTGCGATGCGCCTGTTAGGGCGCGGCTGGTAAGAGAGCCTTATAGGCGCATATGAAAAACCCCCGGCTATGCCGGGGGATACTTATT
>NZ_JBBMXH010000294.1:0-715 GCF_037996725.1 Xenorhabdus entomophaga | reverse complement strand
AATAAGTATCCCCCGGCATAGCCGGGGGTTTTTCATATGCGCCTATAAGGCTTTCTTACCAGCCGCGCCCTAACAGGCGCATCGCAATCTGACATTTGCATTCTATGGATTACTTACGGCCCGTAAACGGGCTACCAGGATACGGGATTGATAACTGTTCTCCCAATTTATCCGCATCCAGTTGGTGCTTTATGTATTCCTGGATCTTAACTGTATTTTTTCCCACTGTATCAACGTAATACCCCCGACACCAAAACTCTCGATTACGATATTTGAATTTGAGATCACCAAATTGCTCATAAAGCATCAGGCTACTTTTCCCCTTCAGATACCCCATAAAACTCGACACACTCATCTTGGGCGGGATTTCCAGAAGCATATGGATGTGGTCCGCACAACATTCTGCCTCCAAGATGTTCACGTTTTTCCATTCACAGAGTTTTCTTAATATGCGGCCTATCGCTCTCCGTTTTTCTCCGTAGAACACCTGCCTTCGGTATTTTGGCGCAAAGACTATGTGATATTTACAGTTCCATCGGGTATGCGCTAAGCTCTTCTCATCCCTCATTGTGGGACCCCCTTTCGATTTTTTGATTCACTTTTGCAGTTGCCAGACCGCAAGGTGTTTTAACAAATCAAAAGGGGTTTTTATAGCAGACTTATAGCTGTAAGCTCTACGGAACCCCCAGCCAAGCTGGGGGTTTTCTATATACAA
>NZ_JBBMXH010000293.1:0-728 GCF_037996725.1 Xenorhabdus entomophaga | reverse complement strand
CTGCTGGTGATCCCCCCTGCATCGATTTTCAGAAAATGCCCGGCGGCTTGAAGGGTCAGTTCAGCACCGGCATCAATCACAACCTTAGCGCCGGAACTCAGGTGAATTTCATTGCCACTTTGTGTTAACAGCGCATCGTCAGCCTTGATATGGAGTTTTTGCCCGGTGGACAGCGAAATGTCATTGTTTGCCTGTACGCGGTATTCATTATCAACGCGTAAATGCGCATCATTTTTAATATGGTGTGTGCGGTTATGACCAATATTGCTGGTTTCATCATTGAGTATCTGGTTTTTCATGTCCTTTTGCGCATGAATAAACACTTCCTCACTGCCTTTCGCATCCTCAAAACGCAGTTCGTTGAAACCTTCCCCTTTGTGAGTTTTGGTCTTAAACGTGGTGCGGGTTTTGGCGGCCGGTAAATCCAATGGGGGACGGTTCAGGCCGTTGTAAACGCAGCCGGTGACTATCGGGCGGTCAATATCGCCATTGAGGTAGGAAACAATCACTTCCTGCCCGATACGCGGTATCGCCATAAAACCAAAACCGTTACCGTTCCAGCCCTGAGCGACACGCACCCAGCAGGACGCACTGTCATCCGCCTTGTCATAACGGTTCCAGTGAAAATGCACTTTTATCGCGCCGTCTTTGTTGACGAAGATTTCTTCCCCTTCCGGCCCGACAACGGTCGCACTTTCATCACCGTCTGCCTGTGGCTTGTAATGAAA
>NZ_JBBMXH010000292.1:0-730 GCF_037996725.1 Xenorhabdus entomophaga | reverse complement strand
TGCTGGAATCGGTCGAATTTCTTAACATGATTACCTGTGCGGATGTGGATCACCTTTCCGGGCAGGTCGTATCGGTCGGTAATCCGGGACTCTATACCGGGCGTAAAAAAGATGGCCGTTTTATCCGTGCTACGGGTGTCGATGGTAATGAATATAAACTGGTCGAAACTGATTCCGGTGCCGCGCTGAAATGGGACTTGCTCTCTATCTGGGCGAACTCCGGCAGTGAAGAAGAGTTCTTCCAGAAAATGCAGGCATTCACTAATGAATCTTTTGCTCTGGATATGCTGCGTGTGGGCTTTAATGGTCAGCGTGTGGCGGAGACAACCAAACCGGATGAAAACCCGAACGGCGAGGATGTGAATATAGGCTGGCACCAGATTGCCAAAGAGTGGAACGAGGGCTCGCAGGTTGTCACTACGCCAGTAACACTGGACGAACACGGCGATTTTAGATCACTGGATTCGATGGCCTCAGCGCTGATTAATACCTGCATTCCTCAGCAGTTCCGCCATGACCCACGTTTAGTGGTACTGGTTGGGGCGGATTTGGTGGCAGCAGAGCAATACCGGCTTTATCAGGCAGCCAGCAAACCGACAGAAAAGATTGCGGCGCAAATGCTGGAAAGCACCATTGCCGGACGTCCATCAATGATACCGCCATTTATGCCGGGTAAGCGTATGATTGTCACTATGTTGCCGAACCTGCAAATTCTGACCCAGCGCAATAC
>NZ_JBBMXH010000291.1:0-733 GCF_037996725.1 Xenorhabdus entomophaga | reverse complement strand
ATATCGTCGTGAAGCTCACCCTGATTGCCTTTTAACGCCAGCACATAATCGGCTTTGTTCTCAACAATCTGGTCAGCAATTTTGTACTGGCAGCCCATCGCGTCAATCGTGATGGTAGCCCCTTCAATATCCAACAGCGCCAGCAATTTGGGCAGTGCAGTGACTTCGTTCGATTTATCGGAGACTTTCACCTGACCAAAGCAGAGTTGATTCTCGACTGACCAGGCGCTGACCAGATGAAGAGCCGAAGCGCCATTGGCGTTATCGAGTGTTCCCCGCAATGTTTTGCCATCCAGGGCGATAATGTCACCCGATATTTTGGCTAACCTGTTCACCCATTGGATAAAAGCTGCCTCAAACTCTTGGGGATCAAGCCGGTTTATCACATCGTGAAAGGTGTCATGGCTGGGGATGCCATTTGGGAGTTCCAGAAATTGCCGAAACCAGGCTTCTTTGGATTTGCCGTACTCCTCAATCGCATTGAAACCTTCACAACCACAGAGCACGGCACAAATCGAGATGGTCAGAATATCGATAAGAGCATATTGCTTAGTTCGGTTAACACGCGGATCGGTGAGATCCCCAAAGGCATGGCTAATCGTGGTTGCTTGCATGGCAGTTTCTACCGTAATCATTAACAGGGTGCTGATGATAAATCACAAATAAATAGTGGTCTTGTCCTATTTCAATGTATCGAGTCACCATGTTGGTCAATTTAGACCCGTTTGCCCTG
>NZ_JBBMXH010000290.1:0-734 GCF_037996725.1 Xenorhabdus entomophaga | reverse complement strand
ATATGTGGCAGCTCATCAAAAGAGTTAAGATTTTCTTGAATGCCGCTTCAGCAAATAGTTGGAAAGGAATAGGAAATATGAAATTCTCATAATTATGAAAAGTTATATAAAATCAAAAAATAATATTCAATATTGTTCATTTTAAATTCCTTTAGTATTTATAATTATCTCTATATTAATTTCAAATAATAAACATCCCTTAATTTTAATAAAATTCAACTTTAAAAGAAAATTTAATTTGTTTGTTTTATTTTTAAAGTGACGATGTATTGTCATAAATAAGATAAGTTATTTTATAAGGAATATTGTTTGGTTAACTTGCCTTTGATTGGAGTTTTATTTTTATATTGTTGTGTGATTGCTCATTATAAAAAGACGACTTCATATTATTTTTCATAGTGTTAAAAATTATAGCTAATTTAACTCGACTATATTCTAAATAAAAACATCATGAAAAAACTACTCGAATTACGCCAACAAAAAGCCGATTTAACCCAGCAAATGCGTTCGCTGCTTACCAAAGCCGAAAACGAAAAGCGCTCTCTTAACCCTGAAGAAGCAAAACAGTTTGATGAATTGCTTAGCCAGTCTGATTCTCTGAATACGGAAATTGCCCGTTATGAGGTCATGAACCCAATAGTTAGATCTTTTAGAGAAAGTAGTATTCACGCTCAATGAACGTTCCTATCACTTTATCGTGTATTTCTGCTGACTTAGAATAACCTATCGTTTTT
>NZ_JBBMXH010000289.1:0-737 GCF_037996725.1 Xenorhabdus entomophaga | reverse complement strand
AGCATAACTCAGTCCTCTTTTTTGCCTTTTTGTTTCTGGAAAATCAAAACTCGCAAAATTTGGACTGAGTTTCTTTGACACTCCTACCATTTTGAAAAGTTATATATAACAAATAACATAGTGATCTGATTATGAATCTCTGTTTTTACACATCCAGCTCAAAGAAATACTCTTATGCCGAAACTATTTTTTCCGGTGACACTAACACTAACATAAACCTGATTCATAAAAGCTTCGACTTTAAAGAATTACAAACAGAAGATCCTCAGGAAAACTTACTATTTAAATTAAACCAAATCCCGCATGTTCCCTCTTCTTGTGTTTTTATTGAAGACAGCACCTTCCATATAGATGCTCTTAATGGTTTTCCCTCGCTGTATACTAAATATATTTTATCTTCGTTAGGTGCTCAGGGGATTATTAATCTATTAGCAGGAAAAGATAACCGGAAGTGTTATTTCACCAATCATCTGGCGCTCAGAACGGAAAATAATAAGGTGGTCTTTTTCTCAGGCATTACGAGCGGGCTATCAATTTCTCACTCTCTGTTAGAGCAAAGTAATGCAACTGGTTGGTCTGATCTTTGGCAGATATTAAAAGTAACAGATGATGGGAGCTTTTATTGTCAGTTCATATACAGGATCTTAATAATTAAGTCTTTCAAAACATGCATTCAATGTCTTGTTTTTACATGATTTTCTTTGTGGTGTTTTGAAGGCATTTTGACCTAAGTACTC
>NZ_JBBMXH010000288.1:0-740 GCF_037996725.1 Xenorhabdus entomophaga | reverse complement strand
CCCCTGTTACCCACCGGTGACCTGCCTGTTGCCCGGTTGCAACAAATGACGGAGTATTATTGCCTGCCGCATGTATTCAGTTTCATGACATTAGATATCAATGAGTCACGCGATTTGCCGTTAAACCCGGATGGCACCGGTGAGCTGATTATCCGCCTGCACGGGGAACTGCCAATGGATGCGCTGGGCGATGCCTTCCTGTTGGGCTGTGTTCCGGCGGTGCATCTGGTGCCGATGGTCAGTCCGCCCGTTTCTTTATTACCGGAAACCCCGCGTTATCCGCTGCCGTTGGCTGAAACAGAACGGCTTTTTCGGGTGAAAAGCATCCAAACAGCGAAGCAGCCCGGTGAGAAAGCCACTCAGGGCAGCGCCCCCCGTGGCAAGCCCTGCCATTTCCTGCCGATTGACCAGTTTCATGCCAAAAGTGACTGGCTGCTGGAGGCCGGTGAACCCGATAACGTCTACTTTCAGTCGCTGATAACCGATGATTTACTGGGGCGTCTCCACAACCAGATACATTTTTCCGGGATGGATGGGAAAGCGGCGAATAACCTGTCCCCCCAGACCGTATGTGTCCACGCCATTGGCTACCATGAGCAGGCCATGAAGCTGGCTATCGGTGACATTACGTTGACACAAGAATCGGTGCCTGCCCATTTATACGCCCGCAATATCACCCCGGTTTCCCCCGATTTTCCGCCGATGGTGATGGGCAAATCGGACTGGTCGCTGATTAACCT
>NZ_JBBMXH010000287.1:0-744 GCF_037996725.1 Xenorhabdus entomophaga | reverse complement strand
ATATGTGGCAGCTCATCAAAAGAGTTAAGATTTTCTTGAATGCCGCTTCAGCAAATAGTTGGAAAGGAATAGGAAATATGAAATTCTCATAATTATGAAAAGTTATATATGACAATAGACGTACAATCAAAAATATCAATAGACATAAAGGAAATGCGGTATAAAACCATCCGGGTAAATGATGCGCAGTCGTTGCAACATCATATAACCCAACCGAGTAAAATAAATCAGGCGACAAACTGCCAGTAATTAGCGCTGGCAAATTCAATAACCTTCCCCTCGGAAGACTCTTCAAAGGAAAGACGACTGCTGGATGTGAAAATGTCCATGGCATTATGAAAAATCCTGAAACAAATATTAAAGTCTGCGATAGGAAATTATCATATTCAACACGGTAAACAACATATTATTGTATTTGTAGATAATGTTACTACCCTGCCCCTCAATTAACACCACTGTAAAGATTACCAGAACAATGCCCTATACTTAGCTAACAGTATCCGTTTTTTATTCAGCAATACAGGGCAACCATGATGCAAAATCCCGTTTTTGTTCTTTTCATTGTTTTGACCTGCCCGGGGCATTCCTTAGTATTGAAAAATTCTGTAACTTAGTTATTAACAATCACATAACAAGCTTGGATTCGCATGATAAGTGCAATTTCTGAAAAAGGCGGTCAGTTGCTATAGTAGGCATCTTTCTCGCCAAAGGAAAATGCACTATGACCTATAAACAACTGACCGA
>NZ_JBBMXH010000286.1:0-780 GCF_037996725.1 Xenorhabdus entomophaga | reverse complement strand
GTAAGCGGCCAATTAAGCAGTGTATTTACATGATGTCGCCCATATTCACGTTCCACGGGAGCAGATCGTGCAGAGGATCGTTGGGATGGCGTTTGGGGAGCTCCGTAAAAATATACCGGAAGTAAAAATAAGGATTAATATCATTGGCACGGCAGGTCATCACCAGGCTGTATAAGTTCGCGCTCGCGAAAGCCCCCTCCGCAGAGGTGGAAAATAGCCAATTTTTGCGCCCGGTCGTGAACGGGCGGATATCCCGCTCCGTCACGTTGTTGTCAATGCTGATATGACCGTCTTCCAGATAGACAATCAACTTCGGCCACTGGTTCCGTGTATAACTTATCGCCTTGCCAATGGCACTTTTCGGTAACGCCGTCCGGCTGGCCTCAGTGAGCCAGTCGTGGAAGTCTTTCAGCACCGGCTCCGCTTTTTCCTGCCGTAATCGCCGTCGCTCATCGGGGCTCAGTAACCGGGCTTCCCGCTCAATGGCGTACAGCCGGGCGAAATACGTCAGCCCCTGTTCGGCCCGGCCCGCTTTTTTGCCGGGCTGCACTTTCTGGGCATCGGTAAATTTGCGCCGGGCATGGGCCATGCAGCCCGCCTGTCTGACCTGTTTCAGCGTATCGTAAGCCGCGTAGCCATCGGTCAGCAGGTACCCGCTATAATCGCCTAAGAAGTCAGCGACACAGCGCCCGCTGCGGCTTGGCTGATAGTCGAAAATCACCGCCGGGTGAGCGGCAAACTCGCCGCTGCGGTAGACCCACATGTAGGATTTGCTCTGCG
>NZ_JBBMXH010000285.1:0-781 GCF_037996725.1 Xenorhabdus entomophaga | reverse complement strand
GGTCATGTATTGAATAGTTAGATCATTCATTAAACGTAGTTTTCACGCTCAATGAACGTCCCTATCACCTTGTCATGCATCTCTTCGGATTTGGAATAGCCAATCGTCTTTCGATTCAGCCTTTTTAGGCGAATACGATGGGTGAGATTGGTTCTTTCTATTCGTTGGGTAAACCTTTTTCCTGTTAAGTGCTCTTCTTCTGAAAGACAATCATAAACCGCATAATCATCCGTACAATAAAATCGAACTTTAAAAGGAGACAGTAATGCCAGCAGTTTATCCAGTGTCTTCCTGCTGCGATCACCAAAAACATGCGCGACTATTCGTTTCATTCGGGGTTCCCAAGCATACCAAAGCCAGCGCTGGTTCTTCTTGCTGCCTACAAACGACCATTGTTCATCTATTTCACAGATAAGCTGAATGTTATTTCCATCAAGGGGCAGCGTAGTCACGTTCCGGGGGGTAAGTTTTTTAGTGTTTTCAGGACAGTAGAGGTGGCAACTTTCAGTACACGTGCGGTATCACGAATGCCGCCATTATTCATTGCCATATCGACAATTTGCTCTTTAACGCCCGGTTTACAGGCTTGGTAGGTATATTCCAACTGAAAGACTTTGCAACAGTCATAGCAGCGATAACGAGGATGTCCCCCATTACCTTTTCCATGTCCTTTCACTTTTTCTGATTTGAGACAATAACGGCAATAAACGTCAACTTTAGCCATACTTCACCTAAAAAAGCTAAAAGCATATCACATCAACTAACTATTCAATACATGACC
>NZ_JBBMXH010000284.1:0-784 GCF_037996725.1 Xenorhabdus entomophaga | reverse complement strand
CCTGACGCAGGCTGACATCTGGCATGTGCGTATCTTTACGCTCAATGGCCTGACCGGGTTAAGTCCGGTGGCCTATGCCCGGCAGGCGATCGGGTTAGGGCTGGCGACCGAGGAGCACGGCTCCCGGCTGTTTGGTAACGGGGCGGTCACCAGTGGCGTACTGCAAACCGATCAGACTCTGGCCGACGAGGCTTTTAACCGGTTGAAAACCGATTTTGAAGCGCAACACCAAGGGCTGGCGAATGCCCATAAGCCGCTGATTCTGGAAATGGGGCTGAAATGGCAGCAAATCAGCCTGTCGGCCGAGGATGCGCAGTTTCTGGAAACCCGCAAGTTTCAGCTGGAGGAAATCTGCCGCATCTTCCGGGTGCCACTGCATATGGTGCAGAACACCGACCGCGCCACCTTTAACAACATTGAGAATTTAGGGATTGGGTTTATCAACTATTCCCTCGTCCCGTACCTCACCCGCATTGAGCAGCGGATTAATGCCGGGTTAGTCAGAAACAGCAAGCAAGGGCGGTTTTACGCCAAATTCAACACCGGGGCCTTGTTACGCGGGGACATGAAATCCCGTTTCGAGGCCTACGCCACCGGAATTAACTGGGGGATCTACTCCCCGAATGAATGCCGGGAACTGGAAGAACTCAATCCGCGTGAAGGCGGGGATATCTACCTGACGCCCATGAACATGACAACCAAACCTGAACAATCCCCGAAAAAGGAGGAAGAGACGCATGCCGATGATGACCAGACAACGGCTTGATGTGCCCCTGAAAATCAA
>NZ_JBBMXH010000283.1:0-791 GCF_037996725.1 Xenorhabdus entomophaga | reverse complement strand
GCATGTGCGTATCTTTACGCTCAATGGCCTGACCGGGTTAAGTCCGGTGGCCTATGCCCGGCAGGCGATCGGGTTAGGGCTGGCGACCGAGGAGCACGGCTCCCGGCTGTTCGGTAACGGGGCCGTCACCAGTGGCGTGTTGCAAACCGATCAGCCCCTGACCGACGAGGCTTTTAACCGGTTGAAAACCGACTTTGAAGCGCAACACCAAGGGCTGGCGAATGCCCATAAGCCGCTGATTCTGGAAATGGGGCTGAAATGGCAGCAAATCAGCCTGTCGGCCGAAGATGCGCAGTTTCTGGAAACCCGCAAGTTTCAGCTGGAGGAAATCTGCCGCATTTTCCGGGTACCGTTGCACATGGTGCAGAACACCGACCACGCCACCTTTAACAACATTGAGAATTTAGGGATTGGGTTTATTAACTATTCCCTCGTCCCGTACCTCATCCGCATTGAGCAGCGGATTAATGCCGGGTTAGTCAGAAACAGCAAACAAGGGCGGTTTTACGCCAAATTCAACACCGGGGCCTTGTTACGCGGGGACATGAAATCCCGTTTTGAGGCCTACGCCACCGGAATTAACTGGGGGATCTACTCCCCGAATGAATGCCGTGAACTGGAAGAACTCAACCCGCGAGAGGGCGGGGATAGTTACCTGACGCCCATGAACATGACAACCCAACCTGAACAATCCCCGAAAAAGGAGGAAGAGACGCATGCCGATGATGACCAGACAACGGCTTGATGTGCCCCTGAAAATCAAATCGGTCAGCGACTCCGGTGAGTTCGAG
>NZ_JBBMXH010000281.1:0-808 GCF_037996725.1 Xenorhabdus entomophaga | reverse complement strand
TCCCCGCTGATAACTGGCATAAGGCCGGGCAAAATAAATTTGGGCTTTCGTCGATTGACTGACTTTTTCATGCTGAGCGAACTCGCCGCCATTATCCAGTGTGATCGTGTGAACACGTGAAATACGATTCAGTAAGGTATTCATTGTGTTGCAAACTACTTCTGCCGTTTTATCCTGCGTTTTTGCCATGAGTAATAAACGGCTTTTGCGATCAACCAATGTCACCAGATAAGCCCCCTGACCAGAGATGGTATCGCCTTCAAAATCCCCAATACGGGTACGTTTCTCAACGATAACGGGGCGTTGGCTGATATCCACCCGGTTCGGGATTAGACACCGGCCCGCTTTCCGTTTCCCGCCTTTCCAACGTGTCTTACCAAAGCGAGGTAAACGCTGATAAAAGCGGCCGCCTGCCTCACGATTTTCACGAATACGCCGATAAATTGTGGTATGGCTGAGTGCTATCTCCGGACATTCCAGCTGCATTCTGTAGCCAATATTCTCCGGTGACCAGCCCATTAATAAGCCCTCAGACAGAATGTGCTCGTGTCGGGCATGGTGTTTTCTAAACTTAAAAGCGGTCTTTTTTCGTTTATCTTTCACTGTCTCTGCGGACTCAGCACAATATTGTTCACCGGGGGTATTGCGTTTCAGTTCACGTGAAACGGTACTGGGGTGAACGCCAATGGCTTCAGCTATCTGATATTGTGGAAATCCCTTGTTATGTAGGGCTTGAAGCTGATATCTTTGTCCTGGAGTCAACTGTCGATACTGTCTGATTTGTTTATGCATATCAGGCTACTATTTC
>NZ_JBBMXH010000280.1:0-816 GCF_037996725.1 Xenorhabdus entomophaga | reverse complement strand
TTCGCCGAAAACAACGGTTTGCGAGCATGGATATTAACTATTTGGATAAGGTATTAGTTGCAGGGTTTAAGGCGTTGGGCAAGAAGTGAACATTCACGCTCTTGCCCTGCTTTCCCTCTATAGCGGAAGTAAGATTACTCAAATCGCTACTAAATTACTTTTACTTACCGGATTAAGAACAATAGAACTGCGAGCTTCTACTTGGGCAGAAATTGATTTCGATAAAGCAATTTGGGAAATCCCACAAGAACGCATGAAAATGCGTCGGCCTCATATTGTCCCGCTTCCTGAGCAGGCTTTGGCTTTGCTGAGAGAGTTGGAGGCGATCACAGGTCGATTTAACTTTGCTTTTCATGGCAGGAATGATGCAGGTAAGCCGATGAGTGAAGCCGCTATTAATCAGGTTCTTAAACGTATTGGTTATGGTGGGAAAGCTACAGGTCATGGATTCCGCCACACTATGAGCACAATCTTACATGAACAGGGCTATAACACTGCTTGGATTGAAACACAGCTCGCTCATGTTGATAAAAACAGTATACGAGGCACTTATAATCACGCCCAATATCTGGATGGTCGTAGGGAAATGCTGCAATGGTATGCGGATTATATGGAAGCACTCGAATTAGGAGAGAATGTGATACATGGAAAATTTAAGAAACGTGCTTAACTGAATAAATACAAAATAATTATCTTTGTTGTTTAATATATATAACTTTTCATAATTATGAGAATTTCATATTTCCTATTCCTTTCCAACTATTTGCTGAAGCGGCATTCAAGAAAATCTTAACTCTTTTGATGAGCTGCCACATA
>NZ_JBBMXH010000279.1:0-831 GCF_037996725.1 Xenorhabdus entomophaga | reverse complement strand
CTACCGTAATCATTAACAGGGTGCTGATGATAAATCACAAATAAATAGTGGTCTTGTCCTATTTCAATGTATCGAGTCACCATGTTGGTCAATTTAGACCCGTTTGCCCTGCTTCCCGCCCGCTAAACCCTTGTGTTATGTAATACTCTCCGGATTGCTGCGCAAAATGATAACGCATGCTGTGTGGCGCTTTATTGCCACTCAGTCCCGCACTTCTGACAATATAGCGGTAACGGTCTATGGCTTGAGTGATCGTGGGTTTATCAATCAGTTTGCTACTGTACTCAGCCTGCTCTCGCTCCGCATAGGCAATGGCATCTTGAAGCGCAGCCCGATCCAGTATGACCGTCTGCCTGGGCCTCCCCCCTTTCGTGCCAAACACTACCCACACGGAGGTATGGCCGTTTTCCAGGGCTTTTTTCCAGGTCGCTAAGATTTATAGGCTTCCACCGCTTCTTTGGTACGCAGTCCCAGCACATACGCTAGTTGCATCACCGCGGCGACGCGTCGATCTTTTTGTTCCACCTGTTGAAAAATTTCTCTGAACGCAGTCGGTGTCAGTGCCATTTTCGTTCCCTTGCGGCTCATATCAGCGATACCCAAAGCCTGGTTGCCCAGACGAGCATTCGCGGGATCAGCCAGCTTATGCTTGCCGGCCTGCGCTAAAATGGCTCGCAGCACAGACATCTCATTTTGCAGTGTCCGATGACTGATATTGTTGTAACCATTCACCAGCCCTGTATTGACTAGCAGGGAAGCAGATTAAAGACATCCGGATAGGGCTGTTTTCGGGTCACCGCTGTCGCGATTTCACTGAGTACATCCAGTGCC
>NZ_JBBMXH010000278.1:0-847 GCF_037996725.1 Xenorhabdus entomophaga | reverse complement strand
AAAAATGCCCAACGTATGAGAAAGCAGTTTTCTGGCTATTCGATTACTCAAATGCCACAGATCCCGCGCCCAGCACTTCTCGATAGCAAATTGTCCGGCAAGTTGACCTATCACGGTTTCAATTAGACGACGTTTGGCATTAATACGCTTTCTCGTTTCTTTGGGGACGGGTTCATCCATATTGGCACGCACTGGTGTCATCATTTTAATACCCGATTTCTTCATTTCCTCTTTAAATTTAACGCCTAAATACCCCTTATCACCGAGCAAATAGCCTTCTATCGGAGCCACTAAATCCCAGGCGGCTTCACGTTCACTGCCACTGGCCGGGGTCAATGTTATTCCCGTCACTACGCCGATTTCATCTATCATCAGATGCCCCTTAAAGCCGTAGTAAGTTTCGTTCTTGGCGGCACAGTATCCATAATCGGCTTGCCCTTTGAAACGGGCACAGCTTTTCGCTCTTTTGAATCCACAGACAGGCAGCGGAAATCCGTCGATGATATGGACTGGCCTGTTGAAGGCACCCAATAATCTCGCCAGCTTTTCTTGCAATTTTTGTTTAACAACCCAAAGACTTGAAGCCTGTTTAGCAAAATTGGCCCGTGAACCCAGTCCCGGAAACCACTCGCGCCAGTGGTCATTAAAGTACTTCCAAATGCCTTTATCTGTTGAAAATCCTAAGAATTCACCGACTACTTCCATTGTGATGACTTCCGCATCACTCAGCTTAGGTGGATATCCCCGACTTCTGAATCGCATACCTTGTTGTAACTGCGTTAAATTGTCATCTACCCAACAAAACACCCAAATGATAAAATCTTGCTGTGACATAGCCTTTGTTCCT
>NZ_JBBMXH010000277.1:0-853 GCF_037996725.1 Xenorhabdus entomophaga | reverse complement strand
CCAGTGAAAATGCACTTTTATCGCGCCGTCTTTGTTGACGAAGATTTCTTCCCCTTCCGGCCCGACAACGGTCGCACTTTCATCACCGTCTGCCTGTGGCTTGTAATGAAATGGGGGGCGCCAGTCGGCATAACCATCAATAAAGCTGAAATCGTTACTCAGTGTCGTGCCTTCGCCGCCATTGTCTCCCAGTGCCTGCGGGCAGCGGCCATGATGGCTTATCCCGACAATCTGCCAGCGGGTATTGAGCGGAGCATGAGGATGATTGTCGATTTCGAAGATTTTACCCGGCATCAGTTTGATACAGTTACTGTTGCCGCTGCCACTTTGCGTCTGGTTTTTCAGCACTTCGTGCCGATATTTCACAAACGGTTTGCCTTCGGCCTCCCGCTGAAAACGGCCATAACTTTCGTAAATGGTATACGGTGTCAGCGTTCCCATCGCCTGATATTCTGGGCTGCTCTCCAGTTGATACACCTGAGAAAGTGGCCTGTCAGGATTGTAATCGCGGTGAATACTGCGTTTCGGAGCCATGCCGACACCCAGACGTACCTGATAAATCACGTCCTGCCCGTGAGCCGTATCCGGTTGTGGCTGGTATTGCAACGGCAGATTAGCCGTCATTCCCAAATGGCTGTCACTGAAAAACAGTGTTTCATCCTCAAACCAGAAACTAATGCCTTCTTCCGCGGCCAGCCGACAGAAAAATGCATAATCGGATTCCCGTTTCTGGGTAGTGTACTCCCGGTTCTGATGCGTATCTTCCAGTTGGGAATCAGCCTGAACATGGTGTTTTTTCAGCAACAGGTTCATGATATCCGGCACACTCTGGCGATGGTAAATATGGCTGTCC
>NZ_JBBMXH010000276.1:0-859 GCF_037996725.1 Xenorhabdus entomophaga | reverse complement strand
TGAGGGAGTGGTTAGGATTCATGGGCGAGCATTCGAAAGAAAAATAAAGATAATTAGATCATGTCATTACTTGTTATTCAATAGGTATTCGAAAAGTATGCTCGCGCCCTGACGGCTACCCAGCTTCGGATCGAAATGGTAGTGATGATGAGAAATATCTTCACAATACCCCACAAAGGGCTTATCAATACGGTGAAGCTGAATCGCCGCCGCTTGCTCTTTGGAAGCCGGGAAAAATGCCCCACCAACTTCCGCAAACATGTCGGTATCATCCAGCTGTGCGTCACAGTTTTCGCAATGGTTTATCCAGTGCTGCCTGCGCAGCCGTTGGCTGACCGCTTTGCGTAGCGTGTGATGAAAACCGGGCAATACGCTACGCACCATAGTGGGAATATCGGCAATATAGAACAGAAATGCCGGGCTGTCCTGCTCAGAGTAGTCTACTTCCGTGCCGGGTTCATCGCCGTTATCCGCTTCCAGTAGCTGGTGTCCGGCAGGCAGCATAAATGCCGTGACCGTAGTGTGTTCATGGCAGTGCGGGCACGGTGTCCGGGTTTGGGCGAGATACCAGAATTCGGCATGGACATTGTAGAACGGCAACCAGTTCATAAACGGGGTCGGGTCAAAACTGCCATCGATATACCAGGTTTGGGCGGCTGCATCCCAGTGCGCGCCCAATTTGCGTACCTTCTCGTATTCATCGTCGGGGACGTTTAAATCAATCCGCAGCATATGTCTTCCTTCATTAACGTGATGCTCAACTTTAACAGCCTATAACATGGGCTTGTTGAAGCCAGTCGCGTTGCCTTTTACCTTGTTTAAAATTGGCAAAAATACCCAACGTGTGAGAAAGCAGCTT
>NZ_JBBMXH010000275.1:0-865 GCF_037996725.1 Xenorhabdus entomophaga | reverse complement strand
AACTCATCGTGGCGCGGGTATCCATACTCATAGAGACGCCGGATAGATTTAAGCAAGCCAACCATACATCAAAATGAGTGTTGCAAAAACGGGGAAGACCATAGATTTGCTTTTTTATGAAGAGATGTTTTCTATCTCGGAGTGTCAGATAATTTTTAAATATAAAATAAAAGCATAATAAGTTTTAAATTTTGAAATTGTAAAAACATCTGGTGATGATTTACATTTAGCACGCATTAGAAAATATTATTTGATAAGTAATAAATTTAAATCATAAGTAACAAAACTGTTAAAGGAAATTTTTTATGTTTAAGAAATTCTTCGTGGGTGGTATATTAACAGCTGTTATTGCATTAACTGGAGGCATTGGAACTGCATCGGCAAACATAGATATCCCCTGGCACAACTGTTCTTCTTCTCCTGAAGAATATAATAACGGCCTATATACTAAATATCTTGTTAAAGAGGGTATTGTTTTTCTTGATGTGCGTAATGAAAATGGAATTAAATGGTATTTAAAAGGCTTTAAAAAATTATACGGCTGTGGAATGAATGTTTATGTCGCTAAATATGAAGGTAGAAAATCATAGAAAAATTCTACGAAGAGCCTCTTATTAGAGGCTTCTTTGGCTGAAAGTTACCTCACTCCCCAACGTTTTAAAATAAAACACCCTAAGACTACTGCTCATCTTCGACCTGCCTCATACTGTTGAATGCCTTACAGACAACGGAAGCAATTTGCTTGTATCTTTGTCATATATAACTTTTCAAAATGGTAGGAGTGTCAAAGAAACTCAGTCCAAATTTTGCGAGTTTTGATTTTCCAGAAACAAAAAGGCAAAAAAGAGGACTGAGTTATGCTTAT
>NZ_JBBMXH010000274.1:0-873 GCF_037996725.1 Xenorhabdus entomophaga | reverse complement strand
TCCCGGTTCTGATGCGTATCTTCCAGTTGGGAATCAGCCTGAACATGGTGTTTTTTCAGCAACAGGTTCATGATATCCGGCACACTCTGGCGATGGTAAATATGGCTGTCCTGATTGAGCGTCAGTCGCCAGAGGAACGGGCGCATGGTGAAGGTATACAGAGTCTTATTGCCATCGGTGCCGCACCAGTCGGCATGGGAAATGATGCCGGTGATTTTGCGTTGCTCTGTCTCACCGTGGAAAACCTGTAATACGGCTTCCTGCATCAACAGTGCAGTTAAATCAATATCCGGCTGTGGTTTGAAAGGATTGTCAGGCAGGGACTGAACCAGCGTCAGGTTCAGGGTAAAAAGGTCAGAAAGCCCTTCCCGCAGGGTGAAATCCGCCACGGCAAAGGTCTCTTCGGGTAAGTTCCCTATCCGGCAAAGAAAACGTAATCCACTTTTTTGCATTATTGCTCCTTATTTTTCTGTTATTACAGCATTACATCTCACTACGCTGGCCGAGCCGCTGCCGGAATTCCCATAACACGGCCTGCTCACCCTGCCGGTAAATTTTTAACATGATGAAATTATTCCGCACGACAAAGCATGTCAGCAGTTGGTCAATCATCCGGCAGAACTGATACATCACACCGTCATTTTCATAACACGCCGGATCAAGGTAGATATGCAGTGTGTTGCCATTGATGGGGATACCTTGTCGGCTGTAGTCAAGGCGGCGGTCTGGCAGGGCGTCAATACCGATAATGCCGTTAATATGCTGCTGCATCCGGCGGCTGAGGGCGCGATCATGTCCGGCATAACAATCATACAACCGGAGAAAATCTTTCAGGGATTCGGCATGGAAAAGTAAAAATGGCGGGCAGTTTAA
>NZ_JBBMXH010000273.1:0-893 GCF_037996725.1 Xenorhabdus entomophaga | reverse complement strand
ACCCTCCTCATTCAGTGGCACTGTTGTGCAACTTTTGCTGATATCCAGCGTGACAAAGTTATAAAGCTGGGACAGCGCGTAATACTCCACCAACGGTTGCAGGCCGGAATACGTATTCTTTGGCACAGGCAGCACCGGATTATCAAACAGGTCATGCCAGCCATAAGGGAAACCGCTCAGTTTTCGCCGCTCGCCCTGTGTTATCAGGCTGACATCACAAAGGTGTTGATCCAGCCACAGACTGAGCTGGGCGGCACGTTCCGTATCAGTACCAAGGAAAAAAGTTAATGGGCCACTTTGCCAGACCGTGGACGCAGTGCCGGTCTGGCACAGGGTCAGTATGATCTCACTGTGAGTTCCCGTTTTCTTTACAGCTCGTTCCTGCACGATTAACGGTTCAATATGCAGCGGACGACGGGTTTTAAAGGTCAGTAACTGCCCGTTGCGGTGAGCCGAAACGGACGTACCTTCAGGTATATCGGCAGTGCCCTGATGCTCACCCTCAGCAGGATAGAATTGCAGTATCGTGGTCGGGGGAATAGGACATAACGCTAACGGCCAGATCCGGGACAGAATGCCGTGCGTGATTTCGGGAAGATCGTCCTCCAGTTTATCCCGTAAATTGGCAATCAGCAGAGCAAACGCTTCGAAGAGACGTTCAATATCAGGATCATGGGATGAAGACAGAAAATCGGCCAAATGCGGCGAGTCTTTCGCCACACGCTGTGCCAGTTCCCGCAGGTAGGCGCGTTCTTGCAGGTACAGTGATTCCTTGTTGTTTTTCATTGAATTTCACTTACGTTTTATCTATCAGGGAGCGGTTTTGTGCTGAATTAAAACAGGTATCCAGTTTGTAAAGATGGTTTATTGTACAGATCTATCAATAAAATTAA
>NZ_JBBMXH010000272.1:0-941 GCF_037996725.1 Xenorhabdus entomophaga | reverse complement strand
GGCAATAACAAGGCGGTGGATGAACACAAAACCGCGTTTGCCCAGTTTATCCGCAAGGGCAAGGTGGACGGGCTGGCCGAACTGGAACAAAAAGCCATGCAGACCACGACCGATCCCGATGGCGGCTATGCGGTGCCGGAAGAGCTGGACCGCAACATTATCAGCGCCCTGAAAGATGAGGTGGTGATGCGGACGGAGTGCAGTGTCGTGTCCGTGGGGACCCCGAACTTCAAGCGTCTGGTCAATCAGGGAGGCACTAACAGCGGCTGGGTGGGCGAGACCGATGAGCGCCCGGAAACCAGAACCGCCAAACTGGCACAAATCGAGCCGACGTGGGGGGAAATTTACGGCAATCCGGCCGCCACCCAGACGATGCTCGATGATGCCTTCTTTGATGTAGAGGCGTTTATCACCGCAGAGCTGACTCAGGAATTTGCCGAGCAGGAAGAAAACGCCTTTACCCACGGTGACGGTAAGAACAAACCGAAAGGGTTGCTGGCGTACGGCAGCGACATTCAGGACGACAACGCTCGTGAATGGGGCACGTTGCAGCACGTGTTACTGAAAAAGCCGACGGAAGTCACGGCGGATGAAGTCATGCGGCTGATCTACACCCTGCGCAAGCCGTACCGCAACGGGGCGAAGTTCATGATGAACAACAAGACGCTGTTTCAGGTGCGCACCCTGAAAGACAGTCAGGGCAATTACCTGTGGCAGCCGGGCTTGCAGTTGGGTCAGCCTTCCGCCTTGCTGGGTTACGGCATTGCGGAGAATGAGCAGTTTGCGGACTTAACGCCGGATGCGGTGCCGGTGGGCTTTGGTAACTTCAAACGCTGCTACACCATTCTGGATCGCCTCGGCGTGCGTATGTTGCGTGACCCGTACACCCGCAAACCGTTTATCCACTTCTACACCACTAAACGGGTGGGTTCCCTGCTGGT
>NZ_JBBMXH010000271.1:0-957 GCF_037996725.1 Xenorhabdus entomophaga | reverse complement strand
ACGCTGCTACACCATTCTGGATCGCCTCGGCGTGCGTATGTTGCGTGACCCGTACACCCGCAAACCGTTTATCCACTTCTACACCACTAAACGGGTGGGTTCCCTGCTGGTCGACAGTCACGCCGTGAAGTTGCTGAAAGGCGCTGCGGGCAGTAAGTAATCTCTGGGCGGCCGGCGTGCCGCCTTATTATGGGGGAAATATGCCGCTACCCACGATTGAAGAGCTGCGCTTGCAGTGCAAAGTGGATGAAACGCAGGACGATGAGCTGTTACTGACCTACCTCATGAGTGCCAGAGAAAAAGCCGAAAATTACCTCAATCGAAAACTCTATGAAGACCACGTTCCGGCAGATGACCCTGACGGCATGTTGATCACCCCGTTGGTTAAACTGGCCTTAATGTTGGCGGTTGGGTTCTGGTATGAGCACCGCGAGCCCAATGTATTAGCCAGCGGGTTTAAGGAACTGCTTAACGATTATCGGATCAGACCCATGAGGGGGACATAATGCAGGCAGGCAGATTGCGTCACCGCATCACGTTACAGAGCTTTACCCAGATCAACTTGCCATCGGGCCAGCGTATGCAGGTGTGGCAGGATATCGCCACGGTCTGGGCAGAGGTTAAGTTCATTAGCGGGCGTGAGTTACTGACAGCGGGGGCTGAACGCTCAGAAACCACGGTACGGGTCTGGCTGCGTTACCGTCCGGATGTCACCAGCGCGTCCCGTATGGTGTTTAGGGGGCAGGTTTACGACATTCAGGCGGTGATCCCTGACCCGAAACTGACCCAGCTTGAGCTGTTATGCAAACAGGGGGTAAAACCATGAGTATTCATACGGATCTGGATTTTTCCGGCTTGCAGGCAATAGCGAAAGATCTCGAACTGCTCAGCAAGGCTGAAAATAATCAGGTGCTGCGAAAAGCCACTTATGCGGCGGCGTCGGTATTGCGTGACGAG
>NZ_JBBMXH010000270.1:0-963 GCF_037996725.1 Xenorhabdus entomophaga | reverse complement strand
CGATAGACCGCTATATTGAGCGAAACGGTCACTATAAAAACCGTTCTGCTTTTCTGGCTGAATTGGCACGAAAAGAAATTGCTCATCCCTAAATGTTAAAGGCCACCGGGCAGTTAACCCGGTGGCCTTAATGCTATGACTGAGGTTGGTAGCCTCTATCTAATAGCGCGACATTCTCAAGCCAACACAGTCAGTCTAATACCTATAGCATAAAATATCAACCTATGGTATAGCGTCAATAATCTCACACAAATGAGCGATATTCACCCAATCACAGGCGAATACTTCTGTTTCAGCCCATCCGATTTATAGGCCGTGTTCCTGATGGCGCTGGCGTTCTCCGGTGTGCCTGTGTTGTGATGGGTATGGGCGGCGGTCAGTTCAGCCAGTTCCCTGACCACATCCAGCGTCTCTAACATCAATGTCATGACGTTGATTTGCTGGCTGCCCACCCAGACCACAGGGGCGACGATTTCTTGTTTAGCGCCCGCGATGCTTTGCTTAAGCAGGCCGATTTTCTCAATCAGTTTCTGCCCGACGTCAATATTGGCCTCTTTTCCCACACTGGCGACAAAATTCTCTGAGGTGGCGAGACTGTAATCCCCGTCGGCAATGTGCTGGACAGCGCCTGCCAGTAGTGCAGACGTGCCTAACACTGTGGTCTTATCCGTGGCCTGTACCGTGGTTTCCCGTGCAATCACGGTGCGCGTTTCCGTGTCTGCCTTGACTTCACGGTGCATGGACGATTCGTTAATGGTCTGGTCAGTCTGTCTAATCCAGCTCCCGTCCTGCGTCACCCGCTGCGACACTTCCGCCCGCTGCTGCTGCAATTGCTCACCGGGCTGGATATCGGGCAGGGTGTTGCCCTGACTCAAGGTCTGGCGGATAAAAGGCTTGTCAGGGCGGCCACCTTCGAACGCAATTTCAACCACCGTGCCAATGGGCGGATACTGGAACATGCCC
>NZ_JBBMXH010000269.1:0-979 GCF_037996725.1 Xenorhabdus entomophaga | reverse complement strand
TTCTACAACAAGGTATGTTCAAAGAAGGTGTCCCTGTCGATGATACGTTTGCCCGGATTATTTCGCGGATCAACCCAAAACAATTTAATCTCTGTTTTATCAATTGGATGAACTCAGTACATGAACTTACCCAAGGTGAGTTAGTGGCGATTGACGGTAAAGTATTACGCGGTTCTTACCCTCCCGAAGAACGCCTTTCAACACTCCATCTTGTCAGTGTTTACGCCACCACAAATCAACTCGTCATGGGGCAGGTTCGGACTCAGAAAAAATCCAATGAAATCACCGCAATCCCTGAATTGATTCAATTATTAAATCTGAAAGGTGCCCTGGTTTCCATCGATGCAATGGGATGCCAAACCCAAATCGCTCAGGAACTCATTGATGCCGGTGCGGATTACCTGTTAAGTGTCAAAGATAACCAAAAACGTCTCCATCAGGCGGTTCAAAATGCGTTGAAAGCGCCATGTACCTCTCCCCTGACAAGAGAAAAAATCCATGTAGAACAAGGCCATGGTCGAACCGAAATCCGAGAAAGCCATATTATCAGTGCCGATTTACTTAGAGGCCATTTCTCCGAATGGCCGGAATTAAAAACACTCGGCGTAGCAATAGGATACCGACAAGAAAAAGGTAAATCGCCAAGCCTTGAGTATCGCTATTACATCAGTTCAGCAGAACTGACAGAAGAAAAATTCGCTCAGGCAGTACGCAATCACTGGCGCATTGAAAATAATCTCCATTGGGTGTTGGATGCGACTTTTCATGAAGATGATTGCCAAATTTATCGGGAAAATGCCGCAGAAAATATCGCAATACTCAGACGAATCGCCTTGAATATGTTGAAACAGGAAAAAACCCAATTAAGTATAAGAATGAAACGTAAACGCGCCTGGATGAGAATTCAGTTTTTAGAACAGGTATTACAAGCGGGATTTTCTAACCTGAATATTATTTAATCATTCATGCGGTTGCCCTG
>NZ_JBBMXH010000268.1:0-1013 GCF_037996725.1 Xenorhabdus entomophaga | reverse complement strand
ACGTGATGCTCAACTTTAACAGCCTATAACATGGGCTTGTTGAAGCCAGTCGCGTTGCCTTTTACCTTGTTTAAAATTGGCAAAAATACCCAACGTGTGAGAAAGCAGCTTTCTGGCAATTCGATTACTCAAGTGCCACAGATCCCGCGCCCAGCATTTCTCGATAGCAAATTGTCCGGCGAGTTGACCAATCACGGTTTCAATTAAACGGCGTTTGGCGTTAATGATCCTTCTCGTTTTTCTGGGGATGGGATCATCCATATTGGCACGTACCGGAGTTATCATTTCAATACCCTCGTTCTTCATTTCCTGTTGAAATTTAGCGCCTAAATACCCCTTATCGCCGAGCAAATAGCCTTTTATCGAGCCAATCACATCCCAGGTTGCTTCACGCTCACTGACATTTGCGGGCGTCAGTGTGACCCCCGTTACCACGCCGATTTCGTCTATCATGAGATGTCCTTTGAAGCCGTAGTATGTTTCATTTTTGGCGGCGCAGTATCCATAATCGGCTTGTCCTTTGAAGTTAGCACTGCCTTTTGCTCTTTTGAATTCACAGACAGGCAGCGGAAACCCGTCGATAATATGTACCGGTCTGTCGAACGCGCCCAATAACCTCGCCAGCTTTTCTTGCAGTTGTTGTTTGACAACCCAAAGATTCGAAGCCTGTTTAGCGAAATTGGCGCGTGAACCTAGCCCCGGAAACCACTCGCGCCAATGGTCACGAAAGTAAGTCCAAATGCCTTTATCCGTTGAAAAACCTAAAAATTCACCCACCACTTCCATCGTGATGGCTTCTGCATCGCTCAGTTTAGGCGGATATCCTCGGCTTCTGAGTCGTGTACCTTGCTGTAACTGCGTTAAATTATCGTCTATCCAACAAAACACCCAAATGATAAAATCTTGCTGTGACATAGCCTTTTGTTCCTTTATTTCTCTCAGTTTGGCGACTTAAAGTTATAAAGGAGCGGCTATGTCATTTCAACTCACCATAAAAGTCGAGCATCGCGTTT
>NZ_JBBMXH010000267.1:0-1045 GCF_037996725.1 Xenorhabdus entomophaga | reverse complement strand
GATACCAATGAGTGTGACGTTTTGCATGATGGCCTCTCCAGAAAAAAATACCCTGTTAGAGTATCGTTCACAAGGTAGGGGGCGACCATCTCATTATGACTGGCATCAGGCTGATATCATCGCTGCATTACGTAAACGTGGTACTACCTTAGCGGCTCTCTCCCGTGAGACGGGACTCAGTTCATCAACATTGGCAAATGCACTCAGCAGGCAGTGGCCTAAAGGCGAATGGATCATTGCTAACTATCTTGGCATTCATCCCTCTGAAATCTGGCCTAGCCGCTATTTTGATAAGTATGGTCGATTAATTGAGCGTAAGATTCGCAATAAATCATAAAAATAGTCAGTCCTTCATTTAAAAATCATAGGGAAGATAGCCGTAGCGGGGTATCTTCTCACTCGCAGAGACAGTCGTTACTATTTTTTCAATAACTCCTGACGCAATACGTTGCAACCGCTTTACATGGTTGGAACGGTTAGCGTGCTGACCTTATTTTAATTGTGGGAATCCCAGATCATAGGTCGAAAATATACCAACAGAATAATAATATTGGTAAGGCTTCTTAGCACGAAATATAGTTGTATATAAATTTGTATAGAATTAAAGAAATAAAGTATTTTTATATTTAATATCAATCAGTTAAATCATTAAACCCATATCCTATTGGGGAGAAGTTCCCCATGCCTTTATTGAATTAGATGAAAATAGTTCAGTGATGGAACAAGAATTAAATGATTATATTTGTACGGTAGTAGCACGGTATAAACGGCCGAAAGGGTATACTTTTTTAACATTGCCCCGAAATGCGAATGGAAAAATCATGAAAAATCTATTGAGAGAACGTGTTAAAAATTAAGCTCATATACTCAATGGATTTCAAGATGCAGCCAACAAAGAGGCAACTTGAAAGACGAAGTGTATAACTCTGACCTGATTTAACGCGATGCTCGACTTTAACATCCTATGACGTTGGCTTGTTGAAGCCAGTCGCGTTGACTTTTACCTTGTTTAAAATTGGCAAAAATGCCCAACGTATGAGAAAGC
>NZ_JBBMXH010000266.1:0-1046 GCF_037996725.1 Xenorhabdus entomophaga | reverse complement strand
TTAGGCCGTTCAAGAGGTCAGCCCATAAATCAGGATTTTCTTTCATCTTCATATTCCACCCCATTTGAACAATGGGCGTCCGTGGGGTGAACGATGGTTACCCCTGTGAGTCGGTTAAAAGTAATGGGTTGATGGTTAAGGTAAGCTGTTAGGTCAGCCAAAAATCAATCAATAACCGAAGCGATGGCTGATTAGCTTCGGAGTGAGAACTTTATGTCTAAAGATGAAAGCCCGCTAAACGAAGTTCAAAAAAAACTAAAGGAAGAGCTAACCTCTGTAATTCTATTCAGAGAGTTGATTATCTACCTAGATATAACCAACCCTAAATTTGAGCCATCTCGTTTTATGGAGCAAAAGCTACAAGGAACATTGGATATGCTACCTCAAACCGCCGCAGCTAATGACCCCGCAGTCAAGCAAGCATATGAAGACGCATTAAAAGTAGTTAGAGGTGCCGCGGAAGAGAGGAAGAAGCTAACTGCTGGTCGAGATCAGAAATAATATCCATTGCAGATCGAATTGATTTTGACTTTTCGTTCTCCAGTTTCGCTATGCATGAGTAAACTTGAGAAATAAATGAATAAATGGCAGCGTCACCTGAACTAATATTTAATGCTGCCATTTCTTCGCTAACATTACCTTTCTTCATAGACAAAGAAATTTCCATCATTCACCTCGCTAGTGAGTTATTTGTTTGGTCTAATTTGAAAAACCTAACACCTTGGGTTTTATCTTCTTCTGCAATGGCTTTTTTTATTCTTTGGAGGGTAATTCTGGAGATCAATTCAGGGATTGACTCCTGAGCACAATACCTTGTTGCCCCCGCGTTTCTTGAGACAGGTTCAGGCCATTGAACCAGAATAAACTGTCTTCTGCCGCCATCTTTCTTGTTTTGTTTTAACACCGCATGACCGGTAGAGCCGCTTCCCGCAAAAAAATCAAGAATGATATCTTCGCCATCCGTGACCTTCATTAGGTGTTCAATTAATCCTGTCGGCTTGGGGTAATCAAAAACAGCGGAACCAAGAAGCGCTTCAACCTCTTTA
>NZ_JBBMXH010000265.1:0-1063 GCF_037996725.1 Xenorhabdus entomophaga | reverse complement strand
TGATTTCATGGCTTCCGACAGATTGCGTACCGTCTGGGCAACCTCGACCAACGGCAGGCCTTCTTCCGCCAGTGCCAGACTGAACTGGGTGGCACTCCACGGGTCAAAGCCCAGTTCTTTCAGGTTTTCCCCGCCGACCCAGTGCAGCAGCTCTTCTTTTATCTGGGCGTGGTCCACCACTTCGCCGTCGGTCAGGGTCAGAACGCCCATTTCATCCCACTTGCGGTAAAGTTCCGCCATCTGCCGCGAGCAGCGTTCCAGTCGGCCTTCCGGTAACCAGAATTTAAAGTCGGCGTGAATATGACCATTGTTCGCCTGCCACACTTTCACCGCCGCACAGATATCAATCTTGTTCGCCAAGTCCACGCCGACCCACATCGGGTAAGTTTTCAGCTCATGCGGCGGGACTAAGGGTTTGCAGTCATCCCACTTAAGCATGTCCATCCACGCCGATTCGGCTGTGACCCACAGGTTCATGTGCTTGGTGAAGAAGTTGTGGCGGGCAGAGACCTGTTCTTTGGCTTTTTTCGCCAGCCGCCGCAGATCATCCCAGCGCTTGCAGATGCCCAGACCGGGGTTCGCTTTCTGCCACACCGTTTCATCAAACGGGTCGTCATCTTTGTCCAGTGTGTAGATCAGGGCGAAAAAAGTATCATCGGGGGGCACCTGACCACGCAGGACCTTAACGGCATAGTCGCGCAGCTCGTAGCAAATGCCTTCTTTATTAAAGCCGGCGGTGGTAATGCCAAACAACAACGACTGCAAACGCGCCCCCGTGGCCGTTTCCAGTACATCCCACACATCACGGGTTTTATGGGCGTGCAGCTCATCAACAATACCGCAATGGATATTCAGGCCGTCAAGGTTGTTAGCATCACTGGACAGCGGCTCAAACTTGGACGCGGATTGCTCCTGATAAATGGTCAGCTTATTAAACTCAAACAGGCGACCCAACGTGGGTCTGGCCTGCTTGATCATGTTTTTCGCATCCTCAAACACAATGCGCGCCTGATCACGGGTGGTGGCGGCCGAATAAACTTCCGCCCCGCCTTCGCTGTCTGCC
>NZ_JBBMXH010000264.1:0-1064 GCF_037996725.1 Xenorhabdus entomophaga | reverse complement strand
TACCTGACGCCCATGAACATGACAACCAAACCTGAACAATCCCCGAAAAAGGAGGAAGAGACGCATGCCGATGATGACCAGACAACGGCTTGATGTGCCCCTGAAAATCAAATCGGTCAGCGACTCCGGTGAGTTCGAGGGCTACGGTTCGGTGTTCGGGGTCAAGGACAGCTACGACGATATTGTCCTGCCCGGCGCTTTTGCCAATACCCTGAAACAATGGAATGAGAAAGGCAGCCTGCCCGCGTTGCTCTGGCAGCACCGGATGGACGAACCCATCGGTATTTATACCGAGATGAAAGAAGACGAGACCGGGTTGTATCTCAGGGGGCGCTTACTCATTGATGACGATCCGCTGGCGAAACGGGCCCATGCCCATATGAAAGCCGGTTCCCTGTCGGGACTGTCCATCGGCTATATCCTGAAAGACTGGGAATATGACCGGACAAAAGAGGCGTTTTTACTCAAAGATCTCGATTTATGGGAAGTGAGTCTGGTGACCTTTCCCGCTAACGATGAAGCGCGGGTGAGCGAGGTGAAGTCGGCCTTTGCCCGCGGTGAAATACCTTCTCCAAAAAGTATTGAGCGAGTCCTGCGTGATGTCGGGCTGTCGCGAACCCAAGCCAAGGCCCTGATGGCTGACGGCTACCGTGCACTTTCTCTGCGTGATGCTGAGCGGGCCGCACTGGCCACCTTGAAATCCATTAAATTTAACTAAATAAGAGGCTGTTATGGCGATTGATCATAAAGATGTCAGTGAAGTTGCGCAGGAACTGAAAGGCGCTTTCGAGGCATTCCAACAGAAAAACGATAAGCGCATTGAGGCGATTGAGGCGGAAAAAGGCAAACTGTCTGAGCAGGTGGACACCCTGAACGGCAAGCTCGGTGAGCTGGATAGCCTGAAAACCGCACTGGAAGACGAACTGGCGGGGCTGAAACGTCCGGCAGGCAGTGGCAATAACAAGGCGGTGGATGAACACAAAACCGCGTTTGCCCAGTTTATCCGCAAGGGCAAGGTGGACGGGCTGGCCGAACTGGAACAAAAAGCCATGCAGACCACGACC
>NZ_JBBMXH010000263.1:0-1076 GCF_037996725.1 Xenorhabdus entomophaga | reverse complement strand
TTGACGATATCGAGGCTGGCTTTTTGCCGGTGGGGATGACCTGCACACGCAGGCGGCAGTACCGCGTACTCAACCGATACCCCGCAATACCTCAACCTGCGTTCACTCTGGCGCACAGATATCGATCAAGGACAAGGCAGGTATTTTCTGTTTTGCCAGAATGGTCGCGCGCCAGAGATCGCATGTTGTCAGGTATCAGCAAGGGGAAGCCGATGAGCCAATTGATTAAAGAATTAAAATTTTTTGCCCGGCAAGGTGGTGGCAGTCATAAGACCTGCCATGACCGCATTCGGATCGCCGGACGTTTAGGTGCGTTGTTACTGAGCCTGAATATTCAGGTCAAAAGCCTCAATAATTTGAAAGCCAAACATGTAGAGCATTACGTTGACGCCCGTTTATCTCAGGGAATTGCCAAACGAACAGTGCAAAATGAAATGTCTGCGCTGCGTAATATTTTCCGCATGGCTGGCCGGGAGAAATTGGAAACCTCACCGCGTTTAAGCAATCAGGCATTGGGATTAAGCGGCACCAGTCGCGCCGGAACGAAACAGGCGATCCCTGATGCTACGTTTCAGGTTGTTTATCAGAAAGCGCTTGAGCGTGATGCTGGATTTGCCGCCACACTGAAACTCGCCCGATTGATGGGGTTACGTTCTCAGGAAGCGGTGCAATGCAATGCATCATTGAAAAGCTGGCGCAAACAGTTAGAACAACCTGAGCCGAAACTGCATGTGGTTTTTGGTACAAAAGGCGGCCGACCACGGCAAACCCGCGTATTGAATATTGCTGCGGCAAAAGAGGCTGTAGAACAGGCAATTATCATTGCGAAACAACGTGGCGGTAGGTTGATTGACAAGCCGGATCTCAGGCAGGCCATGAACTACTGGCGGACACATACTACAAAGATTGGTTTAACCGGTTGTTATTCTCCCCACAGTTTGCGTTATGCGTGGGCACAGGATGCGCTGAACTTTTACCAACAACATGGTTTTAGCCGTCAGGAAGCACGGGCGCTGGTATCAATGGATTTGGGGCATGGTGATGGTCGCGGGCGCTATGTTGAGCGTGTTTATAGC
>NZ_JBBMXH010000262.1:0-1083 GCF_037996725.1 Xenorhabdus entomophaga | reverse complement strand
CTTGGATTCGCATGATAAGTGCAATTTCTGAAAAAGGCGGTCAGTTGCTATAGTAGGCATCTTTCTCGCCAAAGGAAAATGCACTATGACCTATAAACAACTGACCGAATCAGAAAGATATCAGATTTTCAGCTTAAAAGAAGCCGGTTTTACACAACGCTTTATTGCAACATCACTTAAACGTAATCCCTCAACGATTAGTCGGGAACTGAGACGAAATCAGCAAGCACAGGAATACTGTCCTCAACAGGCTCAGTGTAAGGCATTGGAGCGCCGTCATTTTGCTGTAAAAGTCATAAAAGTCACATTTAAGATAAGAACATTGATTAAGCAGTTAATTTGGAAAGGTTTAAGTCCTGAACAAACAGTGGGTTATCTTAAAAAAGAAAATATCATTTCTTTGCATCATGAAACGGTTTATCGATTGATTTATCAGGATAAACGTGAGGGTGGTGATTTGTGGCAGCACCTCAGGATTGCGAAAAAACCCTATCGTAAACGCTATGGCAGCTATGAACGTAGAGGTAAAATCAAAAACAGGATCAGTATTGAGAAGCGCCCTAAAATCGTGGATAAAAGACAGCGTATTGGTGATTGGGAAGGAGATACTATCATTGGAAAAGAGCATAAGAGTGCATTATTGACCTTAGTTGAACGAAAAACGCTATTTACCGTCATAATTAAACTTGAAAATAAAACAGCAGAGGCTGTTGTAAAAGCGATAACAAGGAATTTATCACTTTTAAAACAAAAAGTTAAAACCATCACGTTTGATAATGGCCTCGAATTTGCCGAACATGAAATGATCAGTAAAAATTTAGACGCAAAAATTTATTTTGCTCATCCTTATTCTCCTTGGGAAAGAGGGATAAATGAAAATACTAATGGGTTAATCAGAGAATACTTTCCAAAAGGAACCGATTTTAATAAAGTATCAGAGTTGGAGATAAATCTCGCGGCAAACAGCTTAAATAAGCGACCACGAAAAACACGGGGTTACAATACGCCGGATGAGCTATTTAAAGGTACAAAAACTCATTTACTTCGTTTATAACGATGTTGCACTTAATATGTGAATCCAAG
>NZ_JBBMXH010000261.1:0-1084 GCF_037996725.1 Xenorhabdus entomophaga | reverse complement strand
TAAGTTAGTCAGATAAATTATTTGCACGACTGTTATAATAGATAACACGATAATCTGACTTTCCGCCTGTTCTAATGAAATCGAAGATAACCCTTTCTGAGCCTGAACGAATGACATTGCAACAACTTGCTTTAAATCACCCACATCGGGACATCCGCACACGAGGAACCGGTTTGCTCATGCTTGCCAGAGGGATCAAGCCGTCCCAGATCACCGCTGAGATAGGATGTAGCCTCCGGGTTATCTACAACTGGGTTCACATATGGCACGATTCAGGGATAGCGGGATTATTAGGGGGGCATGCCGGAGGCCGGTATCTCGCCATGGCGCCTGAAATGATTGCGACTGCGGTCGAAGCCGCCAGTGCCGAGTCGCTGACTCTGGCCCGGATAGCCCAGCGTGTTGAGGAAAAACATGGTGTCCTGCCCTGTACGCTTGAAACGCTGGGAAATACCCTGAAAAAGCAAGGGCTCACCTATAAACGAACCCGCATGTCGCTAAAAAAAACGAAATGAAGCGGAGTTTGCTCAAAAATCCGCTTTGCTGAGTCACATTAAGGCCGGGGCACGGTCAGGCCATTACCGTCTGGTCTATTTTGATGAGGCGGGTTTTGCCGCGTCACCTCCGGTGCAATACGGATGGAGTCCACGGGGGAAGCCTCATGAGACGGAACCTCAAGACCATGTCAGACGGTCAGTTCTGGGGGCGTTAAATTACACGGATAACACCTTGTTTTACCGAACGATGTCAGGCAGTGTCACGCGGGTTGATGTCATTGATTTTTTAGAGCAGGTCGCCCAACAAGGGGACAACCGTCTGACATTTGTCGTGTTGGATAATGCGCCTATCCACCATAGGATCGAGAAGAAAATCACAAGTCGATGGTTACAAGAACACAACCTGTTTTTACTTTATCTTCCGGCCTACAGCCCAGAGCTGAACCTGATTGAAATTGTCTGGAAACAGGCCAAATACCACTGGCGACGCTTTATCACTTGGACTAAAGAGACAATGGAGCATGAGCTAAATACGTTATTGGGAAGTTATGGCAACAAATTTGCAATTAATTTCTCTTGAGGACTTA
>NZ_JBBMXH010000260.1:0-1113 GCF_037996725.1 Xenorhabdus entomophaga | reverse complement strand
TATATGTGGCAGCTCATCAAAAGAGTTAAGATTTTCTTGAATGCCGCTTCAGCAAATAGTTGGAAAGGAATAGGAAATATGAAATTCTCATAATTATGAAAAGTTATATACTACATGTAGAGTCAATGAATATCAAAGATGATTTTTTCAGTCTCGGTGCAGATTCCATATCTCTGGTCGAAATACAAATTCTTATTGAGCAAAATTTAGGAAAGAAAATAGATTGGAGTGACGTTCTTAGATTCAGAAATGTTGAATCCCTCGCTGCTTTTATTGATTCAACACATCGCCCTCCTCCCCAAGACAGAAGAGAAATTAAATGGCATGGCGTAAAATATGCTTTTCGTGTCATTGGTAATATCAGTGCAACAACAGCAATACCAAAGCTTATTATCGCGGGCGGTTTTCAAGATATGTATTCCTTGCCACACCTTGAATATCTTCTCAAAGATGACGGCCCGCTCATATTTGTTGATTTACCGGGAACAGGCTCTGCGGATGATATTCCCGAAAGTCTTCCCAAAAAGGAATGTTTTGAATTTCTTGCTCAATGCGCACGACATATTTTAGATGTTCTTTCCTTGCAAGCAATAAATCTCATTGGTATTTCTTACGGTGGCGCTACTGCTCTGGCATTCTCATATCAATGGCCCGATAGAATTAACAAATCCGTATTAATTGGTACCGCATTAACTCAACCACCTCACATTCAAAATAGGCTTAATACAGCCTTACGATTACTCAGCGAAGGGGAATACGAAGAATCTACAGAGAAGATAATTTCAAGTATCCTCTGTCTCGAACCCGGTATTAATATATTAGGAAAAGATACGACATATAAACTTCTGAAAAAGACGCTACAAGAATCAACGCGACATCAGGGAGAGCAATATGAACATCTCCAAATACGCCTCTTGAACCAAAAGAAATACGAGAAAGCCGAAAGTTTTAACAAGCCAATTTTATTTGCTACCGGCGAGTATGACATCATTACACCGCCTGAATATATAGCAGAATCAACATAACCTGACACATTCGATGTGCTCGGTGAACAACTCATCAACTGAACATCTTTTTTGTCTTCTTATCGCTTTTGCCCCACTCCATTTGTGT
>NZ_JBBMXH010000259.1:0-1119 GCF_037996725.1 Xenorhabdus entomophaga | reverse complement strand
CATGTTCTGGAGGAACTGGGTGATGTAGCTGTTAATCGCCACTATATGCCTGACCCCATCGGAAATGGAATCCGGGGCAGTGGTCTGAATCTGATATTTCACATTGTTGAGGGTAACACTGGCATTATCCGCCAGTACCAGCTCGGTGTCTGAATTTACTGCCTGTATCATGTGCGGTAAATTACTGTTGCCGGACTGGATTAACATCAGCTGCCCGGGGGCGACCCCGTTGATATTTGATATAAATTTTGTGCCCGTGCCGCGGACAATAGCCGAGCCGGACACAGTGCTGATAGTGCCTTGTGAATAGAGCATGATTGGATTCCTGAGAGGTTAGAAATTGAAGTAGTCAGCCTTCAATGGCGGTAAGGTCAACGATAAAGCCTTCCATTAAAGGGGGTGGGCCACTCCATGTTCCCGGATCTGTTATTCCACCCCCTCGGTAGGCAAATTCAAATGAATATACGATTTCAATTCTGCCGCGACTGTATCTGGGTTTGAATGATTCTGCATAAACATCATATACCCATTCATCATCGTAGTGCGGCGGCCCGCCCTGAATAAATTGTTTGTTTTTGTAGTAATGCCTGGACTGGTCTTTGATTATCATGTAACCATAGTGCCGCTCTAATCCCCCCGCATGAACAAACGGGGTATGTTTATTATTTGGAATATCAACATAAAACGGTTTCACAAATGACAAGAGTTTCATCGCGGAAGAAAACATCAGTTTGCCTTTCTCGCTATAAACCTCCAGTCCACTGTGGCCATAGATACTCAATTCCGATATCGGGGCAAAAAAATATTTACCGCCCGCCCCGTAAACCTCAGCAAAATTATAGTATCCCAGTTGTCGGTTACTCTCCCCATCCGCCGCTTTTTTCAGAAATCCCAGCGCCGGGGATTTATCCGAAATCTGGACAAATCCGTTATCGGTATAAAATTCAATGCCAGACATATTATATCGCCCAAATAGTGACGCGGTTTTCCATCACATCCCAGCCAGCGCCGCTCTGCCCGCCACCGTACCCCTTTTGCTCCCACCGATGCACATCGTAATCCACGTGGTAATTAAATGTGCTGCCAGAGACACTGAACCGGGTGAACTCATTGCTGATA
>NZ_JBBMXH010000258.1:0-1128 GCF_037996725.1 Xenorhabdus entomophaga | reverse complement strand
ACCCACCTACACGCTTAAACCGGGACGACCGTCGCCCGGCTGGCCTAGCCTTCTCCGTCCCCCCTTCGCAGTAACACCGAGTACAGGAATATTAACCTGTTTCCCATCGACTACGCCTTTCGGCCTCGCCTTAGGGGTCGACTCACCCTGCCCCGATTAACGTTGGACAGGAACCCTTGGTCTTCCGGCGAGCGGGTTTTTCACCCGCTTTATCGTTACTTATGTCAGCATTCGCACTTCTGATACCTCCAGCAGGCCTCACAGCCCACCTTCAACGGCTTACAGAACGCTCCCCTACCCAACAACACTTTCATGTCGCTGCCGCAGCTTCGGTGCATGGTTTAGCCCCGTTACATCTTCCGCGCAGGCCGACTCGACCAGTGAGCTATTACGCTTTCTTTAAATGATGGCTGCTTCTAAGCCAACATCCTGGCTGTCTGAGCCTTCCCACTTCGTTTCCCACTTAACCATGACTTGGGGACCTTAGCTGGCGGTCTGGGTTGTTTCCCTCTTCACGACGGACGTTAGCACCCGCCGTGTGTCTCCCGTGATAACATTCTTCGGTATTCGCAGTTTGCATCGGGTTGGTAAGTCGGGATGACCCCCTAGCCGAAACAGTGCTCTACCCCCGAAGATGAATTCACGAGGCGCTACCTAAATAGCTTTCGGGGAGAACCAGCTATCTCCCGGTTTGATTGGCCTTTCACCCCCAGCCACAAGTCATCCGCTAATTTTTCAACATTAGTCGGTTCGGTCCTCCAGTTAGTGTTACCCAACCTTCAACCTGCCCATGGCTAGATCACCGGGTTTCGGGTCTATACCCTGCAACTTAACGCCCAGTTAAGACTCGGTTTCCCTGCGGCTCCCCTATACGGTTAACCTTGCTACAGAATATAAGTCGCTGACCCATTATACAAAAGGTACGCAGTCACACCCCAAAGGGTGCTCCCACTGCTTGTACGTACACGGTTTCAGGTTCTCTTTCACTCCCCTCGCCGGGGTTCTTTTCGCCTTTCCCTCACGGTACTGGTTCACTATCGGTCAGTCAGGAGTATTTAGCCTTGGAGGATGGTCCCCCCATGTTCAGACAGGATACCACGTGTCCCGCCCTACTCTTCGAGCTCACAA
>NZ_JBBMXH010000257.1:0-1128 GCF_037996725.1 Xenorhabdus entomophaga | reverse complement strand
TTTAAATCATGATGATGAAACTGATTGAAACTAGAGGAAACCACCTGAAATCTATAGTTTTTGCCCTTCTAAGCCGTAGGTCACAGGTTCGAATCCTGTAGGGCGTACCATTCTTTCCTATCTTAACGTCTTCAGAAGTCTACAAAACCCCATTAAATACGCAGTGTTAACCTTTTTCCATTCTCCTGTAGTCTAGTCAGGTATGTTGAAATCCACAGATCTCTGGGGGCATAATAGGGGGCATTGTTAGGTTCAATCAAAATGGATGCCCCCACATGAAGTTGACAGCCAGACAGATAGACACCGCAAAGCCAAAAGAAAAAACGTACAAACTCTCCGATGGTGGGGGCATGTACTTAGAAATTTTCCCGAATGGTTCCAAATGTTGGCGGTTAAAATATCGCTTTGCAGGTAAAGAGAAGAGATTAGCATTTGGCACTTATCCCACCGTAACGTTAGCAGAAGCCAGAAACAAAAGAGAAGATGCTAAAAAAATATTGGTAAATGGCGATGATCCGGGGCAAGTTAAAAAGCAGGAAAAAAGAGAAAAGGCTCTCATCGTAAATAACAGCTTCGACAAAATCGCCCTTGAGTGGCACGCTTATAAGGCTCCCAATTGGTCAAAGGGGTACGCAGAAGACCTTTTAGAAGGCTTCACAAAAGATATTTTCCCTTACATCGGCAAGCAAGCCATCACCGATATTAAGCCCTTAGACATGCTCACTGTTTTGCGCAAAATGGAACAGCGCGGCGTTCTCGATAAGTTGAAAAAGATCAGACAGGCATGTAACCAAGTTTTCAGATACGCAATTGTCACGGGAAGAGCAGAATATAGCAGAATCATACTAATATGTCATAATATCCAAATCCAACATGACAAGGCATAAAGTGAAATGGGTTACAGTTTAGGTTTTCGAAAAAGAGTCCTGGCATACAAAGATAAGCATTCGTTGACTTTCGAACAAACGCGTGCCCATTTTGAGATTTCTATTCGTACCCTGTTCCGGTGGAGCCATCAAATAGAACCTTGCATGACGCGTGATAAGCCTCCCATGAAAATTCCTGATGAGGTGCTCATCGCGGATGTCCAAAATTTTCCTGATGACTATCAATGGGAAAGAGCAAAGC
>NZ_JBBMXH010000256.1:0-1138 GCF_037996725.1 Xenorhabdus entomophaga | reverse complement strand
AACTGCTTTCTCATACGTTGGGCATTTTTGCCAATTTTAAACAAGGTAAAAGTCAACGCGACTGGCTTCAACAAGCCAACGTCATAGGATGTTAAAGTCGAGCATCGCGTTGGTTTAAGTAAATTATAGGTTTTTTATACCAATCAATTTAGAACGATGATTATTTCAATATTTTTTGCTGTTATTCATTTTTTTCATTGCCATTAAACCGATTTATCTAATGTTTTGGTTTTAATTCAACCCATCATGATGCTTTGCAGTGGCTGCAAGTCAATCAAAAAAATTGATGAATTATGTTTACATTTAAGGAGATGAGCCTGCTGAAATTTCGCTAAAAATTAGCTAGAGTTTCAGGATTTGTTTATGTATATTTATACAGTGTTTTAGCGTGGAGAGATCAGATGCGCAAAATTATTCATATTGATATGGACTGCTTTTTTGCTGCCATTGAAATGAGGGATAATCCATCACTTCGCAATATTCCTATTGCAGTGGGGGGAAGTGCTGATCGAAGAGGTGTAATCAGTACGGCGAATTATGACGCCCGTCGTTTTGGGGTTCATAGTGCGATGTCCACTGCTATGGCGTTAAAACTCTGCCCTCAACTGAAAGTCATTCCCGGTCGAATGGCGATTTATAAAGAAGTGTCTCAACATATCCGCCAAATTTTTTCCCGTTATACAGAGCTGATCGAACCCCTCTCTTTGGATGAGGCTTATCTGGATGTAACAGATTGTCACCATTGCCACGGTTCCGCTACCTTAATCGCCCAAGAAATTCGTCAGGTCATTTTTGATGAATTGCAATTAACTGCCTCTGCCGGTGTTTCGCATGTCCGGTTTTTAGCCAACCTCAACTTTGTTTAAGCATCGCAATTGCATGGTCACGTAAACCTAAGCTCGGCTTTTTCGGCTGGAATGTATAAGCAATCAGTCCTGATACTATTTCCAGTAAAAAGCCGACTACGCTTCGGTGCCTTGAGTGCTCTAAATGCCGTGTGATTTTTGTTTGCGTGAAGAAAGGAAAGCGCATAACGGAATAAGGGCTCTTTTCTTCAATGTAATTATTCGATTGTAGCTGACCAGACCAGGGAAATCTGCGTTGAGATATTGCTGCACATGCTCAGTATAAAACGCTT
>NZ_JBBMXH010000255.1:0-1141 GCF_037996725.1 Xenorhabdus entomophaga | reverse complement strand
TTCATAAACGACTTGATACGATACAAGCGATAGCAGAGAGTCAATATCAATTAGAGTGGCTTCCCGCTTATAGTCCGGACTTGAATCCCATAGAACACAAATGGAGTGGGGTAAAAGCGATAAGAAGACAAAAAAGATGTTCAGTTGATGAGTTGTTCACCGAGCACATCGAATGTGTCAGGTTATGTTGATTCTGCTATATTTAGGCTATTGCCGACATAATTCAGCAATGTGCTGTTCTGTTGCTTTTATACGTTCATTCAGTGAGCGTATATTTTCGAGTAAAGTAAAGAGCGATGAACGTAATACAAATGAAATACTGCTCTGTGCATCCTCAACAAAATCCACTCATTTTTGCTGCAAGATACTGATCCCGACGGGAATTTCAATCCCTTGTTCAGCGGCCAGCCCTCGGGCCTGGTTGGCTATCGCAGTGCGTTGTTCAACCATAAGCTGGCGAACACATCTCAAGGCTTTGATGTCTTGTTGATTAACTGTCTTTATAGGCACAAAATGAATACCCGGTCGAAAAGCCGCTTCACATATTGCCATCGCATCATTTGCATCGTTTTTTTGATGGCGTGTTAATGCTTTTACGTGCTGTGTCGGAATAAGACGAACGGTATATCCCATTTTTTCTAAAGTTCGCCCCCAATGATGAGACGTAGCACATGCTTCCATTGCGATCAGTGTTCCTGTGGGAAATTGACGAATAGTCTCAGTGAATTTACCCCGAGAAATTTTCCGGTTTGATGCGATGCTGCCGTCAGCCATACAAACACAAACCTGAAAAAATGATTTAGCCAAATCGATACCAATAACTTTAATCGTATTCATGATGTTGTTCCTCTGTGAATGACTCTGCCTAATCTAATTGTGGCAGATATTATTCTGAAGAGGGACGTCCATCACATCACTACAAACTGATGTCACCACACCAAATTTGATCCGGTTTTTCTGGATTAAACTGGCGGTTCAGGTAATTCGGTGAAGCGGCCGCTTCTTCCAGACAGAGGCGGTAACGATGCGCCCTAGTACTACAGTCGTAATGTGTATTGTGTCATGATAGCTATCGTCCTTCTTTCTAACCCTAAGGGAGGTGCCACATGGCCTCACCTGTTAATCTCTGGGAACAGGAACT
>NZ_JBBMXH010000254.1:0-1146 GCF_037996725.1 Xenorhabdus entomophaga | reverse complement strand
CCTTGAAGACTTCAGCCTGCATTTTTCAGCGATCCAAGACCCGCGTCAGAGCGCAAAAATCGCCTATCCCTTATTTGATATCCTGTTTGCGTCGCTTTGCGCAATGATTGCTGGCGCAGAGGGTTGGCGCGATATTCAGGAATATACCGAAGGCTATCATAAGTGGTTTCTGCAACAAGGTCTGTTCAAAGAAGGCGTCCCTGTTGATGATACGTTTGCCCGGGTTATTTCGCGGATTAACCCAAAACAATTTAACCGCTGTTTTATCAATTGGATGAATTCAGTACATGAACTGACCCAAGGTGAGCTAGTGGCGATTGATGGTAAAGTATTACGCGGCTCTTACTCTCCCGAAGAACGCCTTTCAACACTCCATCTTGTCAGTGTTTACGCCACCACGAACAAACTCGTCATGGGGCAGGTTCGGACTCAGAAAAAATCCAACGAAATCACCGCAATCCCTGAGCTGATCCAATTATTAAATCTGAAAGGTGCTCTGGTTTCCATCGATGCAATGGGATGCCAAACCCAAATAGCCCAGAAACTCATTGATGTCGGCGCGGATTACCTGTTAAGTGTTAAAGATAACCAAAAACGTCTCCATCGGGCGGTTCAAAACGCATTGAGAGCGCAATGTACCTCTCCCCTGACAAGAGAAAAAATCAATGTAGAACAAGGCCATGGCCGCACCGAAATCCGGGAAAGCCATGTTATCAGTGCTGATTTACTTAACGGTGATTTCCCAGAATGGCCGGAATTAAAAACACTTGGCGTAACAATAGGATACCGACAGGAAAAAGGTAAATTACCGAGCCTTGAGTATCGCTATTACATCAGTTCAGCAGAACTGACAGAAGAAAAATTGGCTCAGGCAGTACGCAGTCACTGGCGCATTGAAAATAATCTCCATTGGGTGTTGGATGCGATTTTTCATGAAGATGATTGTCAGATTTATCGGGAAAATGCAGCAGAAAATATCGCAATACTCAGACGAATCGCCTTGAATATGTTGAAACAGGAAAAAACTAAATTAAGTATAAGGATGAAACGTAAACGCGCCTGGATGAGAATTCAGTTTTTAGAACAGGTATTACAAGCAGGATTTTCTAACCTGAATGTTATTTGATCATTCATGCGGTTGCCCTG
>NZ_JBBMXH010000253.1:0-1147 GCF_037996725.1 Xenorhabdus entomophaga | reverse complement strand
CTACCGTAATCATTAACAGGGTGCTGATGATAAATCACAAATAAATAGTGGTCTTGTCCTATTTCAATGTATCGAGTCACCATGTTGGTCAATTTAGACCCGTTTGCCCTGATTGTTCCTCGGTTTCTCTTGTAGATATAGGAACACCGATGGTAAAGTTGCTGGTTCCCTTAATCATATGCAATGCTTTAGCAAATATTCCCATCATAACACTAAATTCGGTTACTCCCAGCTGTTGGGAGAGTAAAGAGAGCTGATGGCGATATCGGTTGTCCAATTGATATTTTAACTTAGTATCTTCATATTCTCCTCGTCGAAAATCAATTAGATTAATCCCTTGAATGTGTTTCCAGTCTGATAGATTTGCAGAAACTTCTTTTTGGAAGTTTTTGATAGGCTCAAAAGTCAACTCTTCGTTATTTAATTGACGGATAAGGCGTTCAAGAATGAGTGATAATGTATGTTCATCTGAGACAATATGATGAATTTTTATAAATAATTGTTCGACATACCTTCCACAACTAGAAATAGTAAGAGCAAACTTGATCGGGAATCCCATGGTTAAATCGATTGATTGTTTAATGTGAAACTCTTCATAACTTAATTGATTAGTTATGGTATACCAATTTTTTGGCCACTGTGTTTCATCAGTAGTGATAATTGATTTAGTCATCGTAACTGGATCAAATTTCAATCTCATCGTTTCAGTTTGAATAAGGAATTTAGATAGTGATGCTTTAAAATTATCAACTGTTATTTCTTTTATGATTTTTAAATGACCAGAAATATGATAAATATGACTATTTAGGTGAGCGTTAAGAAAAATAAACTGCTTTTCAATATCTGTTAACTCGCTATTATTTGATTGGTTTTTAACCGCAGGTAAATAATGGCTGTATGCTTGATTTAATATAGCTTCTAACGTTGGTGTGTTATACATCATACGGAGATTGAAAGTATAACCATAAATTTGCTCTAGTTTTGTTTTCAACCGAATCATTTTAATAGAATCACAACCATACATTAATAAGTTATCTGGTAACCCTTCACCAGTCCCCCATTGACACAAAAATGTGATGTTTATCGCTTGATCCGCATTTCCCTGTTGCTTGATCCTGCCAGTCAGGTAACTTTTTCACCCATGAAA
>NZ_JBBMXH010000252.1:0-1175 GCF_037996725.1 Xenorhabdus entomophaga | reverse complement strand
CCGCCTTGTATCTTAAATGTAGGTTAAAATAAATACGATTAGATTTGGTGCGGTGTATGCAGCCTGATGCCGCCTAGGGTTCCTAGCCCGTCTGTAAGCGATTGGCGCATACACCCAGCCACTCATCTGAAACCCGAACAGTTGTCCGTACTCCATAACGTATTTGCAAGGAGGGGTAATAATGAGTCTGCCAAATCCACTCTGTGTGGGAATTGATGTTTCTAAAGCAACACTGGACATCGCTGCCAGTCATGAGTTTGCACAGTTCACTGCAAGTAACGACTCTGATGGTTTTGATGCCATTCTTGCTGCGTTGAGAACGCATTCCGTTGCGCTGATTCTGATGGAGGCCACTGGCGGGCTTGAAGCCGCCGTGGCCTGCTCGCTTCAGGCAGAAGGTTTTGACGTTGCTGTTATTAACCCCAGACAGGCACGTGACTTTGCCCGTGCGATGGGATATCTGGCAAAAACTGACCGTATTGACGCCAGAGTACTCGCACAGATGGCGGAGGTCATTAATCGTCATCCGGAACGGGAACGTTTTATCCGGGCTCTGCCAGACGCTGAACGTCAGATTCTTGCGGCTATGGTGGTGCGCAGACGCCAGTTGATTACGATGTTGGTGGCTGAACGTAACCGGCTGTACCCTTCCCATCCGCAAAATAGAAAAAGCATTAATATCATTATCAACGCGCTGGAAAGTGAACTTGCCCGAATCGATACAGACATGAACCAGCATCTCAAGAGCCACTTTAAAGCGCTTTCTGAACGGTTGAGCAGCGTTAAAGGTGTTGGCACTATGACGGTTGCCGCCTTGTTGGCTGAGGTTCCGGAACTGGGTCACCTCTCACGGCGTGAAATCAGCGCACTTGTGGGTGTTGCGCCCGTAAACCGCGACTCGGGCACTATGCGCGGTCGGCGAACCATTTTTGGCGGCAGGGCTGGGGTAAGAACAGCACTGTACATGTCTGCGCTCGTGGCAGCCCGATTTAATCCAGTGATAAAGGCGTTTTACATGCGTCTGCTTGCCGCCGGAAAAGCCAAAAAAGTGGCGTTGGTTGCCTGTATGCGTAAGTTGCTGACTATCCTGAATGCCATGCTCAGAAAGAACGAAGAATGGAATGAATCTTACCATCACGTTGCGCCATAATTTTTATGTTCAAGACAGTTGCTTA
>NZ_JBBMXH010000251.1:0-1184 GCF_037996725.1 Xenorhabdus entomophaga | reverse complement strand
CAGGGCGCGAGCATACTCTGATTAATTTTCACCCAAAGAAAACTCTTGCCCGATAATCATCACACCAACTCGCTTTTTTAAGCTTATTTCTTTGGCTGGGTGCACCGCAATCGCACTGTTTAACCATATTCAGCACGATACGTCGAAATAAAGCCAGGTTCTCAACTGCTCCATCCAGAACAATCCGTGAATCATCTTCTTTAAAAACAACATCAAGGATATAGTGCTGACTATTTTCAATCCGCCAGTGTTGGCGAATGTAGTGCCCCAATAATTTATGCTTGGGCGAGAGAGAACTCACATAATACGAGGTCTCTACCGTTCCTTTGCCATTTTGTGTCCGGTGGCGTTCAACGGCAATAATACTGCGGATTGTCGGCCACTTATCTGCCAGTTCTGGTGGCAGTTTTGCCTTTAACTGAAAGACATAGCGCTCTTCCCGTCGACCATGCGCTTCTTGCTTTATTTCCGTGATAATTTTTTCTTTACCCGCATCAAACACTGCCTGAAATTGAGACTGGACAGCCTCCCAGAGATGAGGCTGATTTTTCTTCACCTGAACAACGACATGCGCTTTTTTTTCACTGAGCTTTTCCAGCGTTTGGCGCTGACAATGCAAGGCATCCAGCGTCACGATACTGCCTTTCAGATTAAGGAGTTCCAACATCTGCTGGACGATACGGATCTCCCCATTTTTCGTGGCCGTCGCTTTTTGGCTCAGTACTAATCCCCGCTCAGTATCATAGGCCGTCACCAATTGAACCGCATTTTTCTTTTCATTCCGGTAGGCATGTCGCAGCACTTTACCATCAAAGGCAATGACCGGTTTTCCGTCCTGTTCACGTTGCTCATTAACCCAATAAAGTAAAGCTTCCAGTAGCGAATTAAGCTCAATAGCGCGGACAATCCTGGCAATCGTGTGTCGACGCGGGATCCCACAGAGGAAAGTACGGTATTTTCTCAGCCACTTAATTTTGGCACGGCCATAAGTTTCAATATCTTGCCAGCCTTCAGCCCCTGCCATAATGGCACTGATGACAAGAAAAATGACATCAATCAGATCGTATTGACGATTGATATCAGAGCGGGTTTCTTTGACAACGGATAAGTATTCAATGAGGGAGTGGTTAGGATTCATGGGCGAGCATTCGAAAGAAAAATAAAGATAATTAGATCATGTCATT
>NZ_JBBMXH010000249.1:0-1227 GCF_037996725.1 Xenorhabdus entomophaga | reverse complement strand
GCACTGGATGTACTCAGTGAAATCGCGACAGCGGTGACCCGAAAACAGCCCTATCCGGATGTCTTTAATCTGCTTTCCTGCTAGTCAATACAGGGCTGGTGAATGGTTACCAATAGACTACTACCGTAAAAACAAACTACTCTCACGTATGGAAAATAAGACGCATTCTGAAAATTCAATCCCGAAACACGACACTATTTTTTTATTCTTTAATTTCCAAAGGAGTTTTACATTTAATTCCGGTTAGCTCTGACAAATCTACATCGCTTCCTGTCGTGTGAAAGATTTCTTTACGTCTTTGATTAAATAGATGCTGGCAATGCACACACATGTCATTAATATTATTCGGGTTTTTAATGGCTTTTAATGTCCTGACCGCATATTTACCGCACCGGCATCTGACAACATAAATTGCATTACTTTTACCGTCACTCCGTTGAGACCAAGGACGGACACCTAATACGGTAAAAAAGCCATATTCATAGCCTTGAACCTGTTTCAGTATGTTGATTAAATTAGGCTCCCTTTTACTTACGCGAAAATCATATGTCGTTTTATAAGGAATAAAATAGTCAGTGTGTTTTTTATTCTGCCTGTTATTACGCTTTTCATTGGTACTATTCATCACTTCTTTTAATCCATTCCTCAGCACATTCAATGTATCTAATTTAACTATTTTCATGATTAATTCAATAACGAAAAAACTAAAATGAATCAATAATCAAGAATAAAAATGTATATCCCTACCGTCATAAACGGCGAAGCCTCAATGGGTTCGACCATTGAGGCTTCTATATGTCGTCTACAACCCTAAACAAAAGAGTTTATATCATAGAACATGGTAATTATAACGTTTTTAGCCTAAGTCATCCTGAACTAAATGGCACTGAATTATGTGTTTTTTTGTGATAAACTTCATGAACTTTGAGCTAATAGAATGCCAGCATAAAATATAAAAACAAAGAAAATAAATATAACTTCATCCTGAATTAATAAAAACAATAAATCAATTCAATAATATATTTTCGTTAAACAAATCACTCCCTCGTGCCGTTAAGAATAGTTATCCGGCCTTTAATTTCTGAAAAAAACAACAAATAAGATGAAGATAAAATTGCTTGGATTCACATATTAAGTGCAACATCGTTATAAACGAAGTAAATGAGTTTTTGTACCTTTAAATAGCTCATCCGGCGTATTGTAACCCCGTGTTTTTCGTGGTCGCTT
>NZ_JBBMXH010000248.1:0-1245 GCF_037996725.1 Xenorhabdus entomophaga | reverse complement strand
TCAGCGATATGGAATTGAGGCTGAATATGACACCAAGAAAGATTTTAAATGGGCTGACGCCAATGGAAGCCTATACCGGTCGCATGTTGCACTTATTGCGTTAATCCAGCAGGAGTTTTAGAAGGTAACGGAGACGATATTCTGGAGTTTAACTCAATCATGGAGTTTGTCTATTTAGGTCGGAAAGTGGAAGAAAATCCAAGTTTAGAAAATCTTGACTCTTACATTGTAATGAACTAGCAGCTAACAAAGAATTTAAGAATGATTCCCAGCGCTTGGCAAAGGTAGGTAAAAATGGGTTTTTCAAGAGTTAAAGCGGTGTATGTAGAGTGCTCAGTTGAGACGGAAGACACACTAGTTTTTGATGCGTTCTTAAATGCAGACAATTCTATACGTGGAATGGAAATTTTTGGCTATGCTATCGATGACGGTGATAAGTGGCCTTTCTACATAAAGCCTAAAGGGAAAGAGGGACTCCTGTACTGGGGGACTGGTGAAGAAAATACTACCACCACTGTAAATCTTTTTAAAAAGAAAATTAAAGTAGGGGAGTATATTACTCGTATAGACATATCTGACAATGAAAGAGCAGAGTACACCTATAGAGTAACGGATATCTTTGATTGGTAGCACCTTCGATAATTTCCCATACAAATGTTTAATTTAAGGTTCAACATATTTTTTCTTATCTAAATAAAGTGCGTTAGTTCAAAGGCTCTAACGCACTTTTGCCCATTGGTTTTCTTGCAGGAAGGCTGCCACTAAAGCAGCTCTATACTTATATCGATTTTACAATCTCGTTTTCGTATTTTTTTCTAAGGCTTTCGTAGTGATCACAGTGTAACAGGCGGTTTCCATTTAGGTGGATGACATGAGCCTTTTCTTTGAATGAATTTAGTGCTTCATTCTCCATCCCACATAAGATAATTTGAAAGTGCAATGGGACATTTTCTTGGATCACGTTAAGCACGGCCTGGTATCGATGTTCTGCTTGCTCTTGTTGGTTTGGCGTATCAATAACAAAAGGAGCTAGTGAACAGTGATTAACATATGCAATCTGACGTAAGATCGCTAACTGATATGCTAAAGTACCTCTAGTGCCTTCCGCTGCACCTCCACCAAGTAGCTTCTTGTAGGTAAGCGCCTAATTAACCCCACATACCTGACTGGTTAATCTTTTGTCATAGTGTGTTTTCTTTTATTGAGAAGGGGAACCACCATGACATTGACTGAAAAACAACAGCA
>NZ_JBBMXH010000247.1:0-1258 GCF_037996725.1 Xenorhabdus entomophaga | reverse complement strand
ACCAGCTAATGCAATTCTTTAGTGACTTTTCTTTGCTAAAAGTGGCCTTGGGGTGTGGGTTCACTAAACGTGTCAGAAATATTGAGCCACGCACATTGCTCTTCAGCCTGATTGCCGCGCTCAGTACCGGTAAAATCACTGCCATTGCCCAATTACATCAGAAGTATAACGGCCTGTGCCCCGATCCCCGGCAGCAAGTCAGTTACCGTCCTTTTTACAATCAATTACGGAAACCTGCTTTTGAGGCGTTTATTAAAATTATCGTTCGATTTTTTATGGCCCAATGGGTCGAAAAACAGTTAGTCATACCTAAAAAATTAGCTAAATTTCAAAATGTTATTATACAGGATGGCAGCTCATTCAAGGTTCATCCTGCTCTCGCTGAGGTCTTTCCTTATCGGTTCAAAACCACGGCTGCTGCCGTTGAGTGTCACATGACGATGTCACTCTTCAGCCAAATGCCAACCCGCATGGCGATTACTGCCGACACCACGTCTGAACGGGCTTATTTGCCTGCTCCGGCAGAATTGCGGGGGCAACTTCTGCTTGCCGATGCGGGGTATCCTGATTTTAAGTATTTTGAACAACTCTCGCAGTCAGACGCGTCATTTATTGTCAGGGGGAAAAAATCCCTCAATCCTCGGATTGTTGCTGCGCACAACGGGCAAGGCAAACCCTTACCGAAACTGACCGGAAAAACCTTAAAAGACGTCACCCGCCGAATTAACCGTTCAGAGATTTTAGACCTCAGATGTCGGCGTGAGGGCTATGAATTTCGGATTATCCGCCGCTGGTTTGCAGAAGAAAAACGGTTCTGTATCTGGCTGACGAATTTGTCGCCAGAGGAATTTACGTCCAATGACATTATAGATATTTATCGCTGCCGCTGGCAGGTCGAGCTGTTATTTAAGGAATTAAAATCCCACACCAACTGGCAAGGTTTTGCCACCCGGAAAGAGTCATTGGTTACCGGACTTATCTGGTCAAGTTTGCTGGCTTTGTTGGTCAGGCGGACAATGGCAAGGCGGCTATTTCCTGACGTTTCGTTGCTTAAAGCCGCGCAAAATACGGACGTTTGGTTACGACCGATAATAGAAAATTTGCTGCAAAGGGCATGGTCAGAAACGTGCTTTTTGCTGGAAAAGGCCAGGGAGTACTTAGGTCAAAATGCCTTCAAAACACCACAAAGAAAATCATGTAAAAACAAGACATTGAATGCATGTTTTGAAAGACTTAATTATTAAGATCCTGTATATGA
>NZ_JBBMXH010000246.1:0-1264 GCF_037996725.1 Xenorhabdus entomophaga | reverse complement strand
TTCATGGGTGAAAAAGTTACCTGACTGGCAGGATCAAGCAACAGGGAAATGCGGATCAAGCGATAAACATCACATTTTTGTGTCAATGGGGGACTGGTGAAGGGTTACGTGTGTCAGCCATAGCGTAAGTCTCCTTTACGTTGTGGTTAGACGCCTCGATAGTGGTTCCAAGCACTTCGGGGCGTTGTCTTTTCTGCCTTGAATCACTCAAGGTGCGATTCACTTTACTTGCAATTGAATCGCACTTCAATTCTTTTTTTATAATTCCTTTTGTGTATACTGAATCGCACCTATATATAAGGAGTTCAGCAATGGCAACAGGTTCTAAGAATGCTAAGTCACAACAATTAAACGCAAGATTTCCACATGAAGTTGTAGAAGAAATGGAAAAATACATTGCAGAAGGCGAAAACAAAGCACAGTTTATCGTTACCTCTGTCAAAGCTGAGATCAAACGCCGCCAGCGCAAAGCTAAAATATCATCTGAGCAATAACTAATTAATCGATAATAAATCCAGTAGTTAGCTATTTCTTTGAAAGAGAATAAATTAAGGATAGCATTCGCAGTGTTATCCTTTTCTTTTTCAGTCCAATCAACCGCAATATAATTAATGAAAATATCGCATACCTGATTTTTGATGTATAAAATACCATCACGGTTATTAGCCATGTTTTTATTTATCATTTTTTATTTGCTGTTTTTTTATTCATGGTGAGAGAATGTATTTTCTCTGCTTATCAGTTAGTATATTTTTTTCTTTATGAAATTTCACCACGAGATTCAGCAATACGCTTAGCTATCCAGCTATCAACTTCTGACTCAATAAAAGCAATTGAACGAGAGCCAATTTTAATTTGTTTGGGAAATTTATTTTCCCCAATAAGTTTATAAAGCCACGCTTTGCTGTAACCAGTTCTGCGTTGAACTTCTGGCAAGCGAATAAAATTTTCTTTAGGTATAGTAATTGTTGACATCTTTTCCCCGTTAGTTTGTCTATATTTGATGTTTCTGGACGTTGTTAGAACAGGGATAATTAAACAGAATTTATAATGTGAGATCATCACACTGAAATAGTGCTTTGTTTCATACAAAGAACCAAATATTTTTTGTAGACCACAAAATAACTATTTATGATTAAAAAAATCATAAATAGTTATATATAACTTTTCAAAATGGTAGGAGTGTCAAAGAAACTCAGTCCAAATTTTGCGAGTTTTGATTTTCCAGAAACAAAAAGGCAAAAAAGAGGACTGAGTTATGCTT
>NZ_JBBMXH010000245.1:0-1311 GCF_037996725.1 Xenorhabdus entomophaga | reverse complement strand
CACGGGTCAAAGCCGAGTTCTTTCAGGTTTTCCCCGCCGACCCAGTGCAGCAGCTCTTCTTTTATCTGGGCATGGTCCACCACTTCGCCATCGGTCAGGGTCAGAACGCCCTTTTCATCCCACTTGCGGTAAAGTTCCGCCATCTGCCGTGAACAGCGCTCAAGCCGGCCTTCCGGCAGCCAGAATTTAAAGTCGGCATGGACATGACCGTTATTTGCCTGCCACACTTTCACCGCCGCACAAATGTCAATCTTGTTCGCCAAGTCCACGCCAACCCACATCGGGTAAGTTTTCAGCTCATGCGGCGGGGCCAGCGGTTCGCAGTCATCCCACTTGAGCATGTCCATCCACGCCGACTCGGCCGTGACCCACAGGTTCATGTGCTTGGTGAAAAAATTGTGCCGCGCTGACACTTGCTCTTTGGCCTTTTTCGCCAGCCGCCGCAGGTCATCCCAGCGCTTGCAGATACCCAGACCGGGGTTCGCTTTCTGCCACACCGTCTCATCAAACGGGTCGTCGTCTTTGTCCAGTGTGTAGATCAGGGCGAAAAAGGTATCATCCGGCAGCCCGCGCAGGACCTTAACGGCATAGTCGCGCAGCTCGTAGCAAATGCCTTCTTTATTAAAGCCGGCGGTGGTGATACCGAATAACAGCGACTGCAAGCGTGCGCCGGTGGCGGTTTCCAGTACATCCCAGACATCGCGGGTGCGGTGCGCGTGCAGCTCATCGACGATGCCACAGTGAATGTTAAGGCCATCAAGGTTGTTGGCGTCACTGGACAGCGGCTCAAACTTGGAGGCGGATTGCTCCTGATAAATGGCCAGTTTGTTGAATTCAAGTAACCGGCCCAGTGTCGACTTCGCCTTTTTGAGCATGTTCTTCGCATCCTCAAACACGATACGCGCCTGATCACGGGTGGTGGCGGCCGAATAGACCTCTGCGCCTCCCTCACCATCAGCCCCGGTCATGTATAACCCGATACCGGAAGAAAGCGTGGATTTGGCGTTTTTACGCGCCACTTCGTTATACGCCGTGCGAAAACGACGCACCATCACCGGGCGTCCGCTGCCGTCATTGCGCAGGACGATTTCGCCGGTGGCTTCATCCACCAATGGGCAGACAAAGCCGAACAGGTTAATCAGAATGAAGATGTGCCAGTCCATCAGTTCAATGGGCTTGCCCGCCAGTGCGCCCTTGACGTGGGGCACAAATTTGTAAAAGTTCAGGATATGCTGGGCACGGGGTTCACTGAAATAAATGCCACGCGCTTCCCCCGTTTTCAGGTCATTCAGGAACCGCTGACAGGCCAGT
>NZ_JBBMXH010000244.1:0-1343 GCF_037996725.1 Xenorhabdus entomophaga | reverse complement strand
TGTAAGAGACAGGGCTAAGGAGTGGAGAAAAATTGGAGAAATTAATCATCGTACCTGGCTCTTGGAACGCGATTATAAGGTGATAACCTTAAGTGAAAGTTGTTTGGGTAAGTATTTATTTTTTAATGGATTAAGCAGGTATCGCAATAGGGAGAGAATATCTTTTTGTGTGGGGGTTTTTATTCCTCCTGTTCCAGAAATTGTGATACAAGCATATCAAGAAGCGACAAATAGAGGATATGAACAGGATATGGTTTCTGCTTTCATATTTAAAATCATGTCTGATGGAAAAACATTAAAAATACTCATGGAGTCAGATATTAAAGATCTTAATATCTCATATAACATAATCGAAATTTATACTATAGATATATAATATAAAGAGAATATAAAAAAAATATTAATCTTAATTTCATCTAATAGAATAATAACAGGGGTTACCCCCTGTTATTTTATGGTTGTTCAGGCCATTGAATATCAGACCTAACTGATATATCCACCGCCTCAACCACTTCCACATAATCCAGCCACTGATTTAATTTCTGACGTTCAGATTCAGAAATGCGCCCCATCAATAACTTGGTATGCAACATCTGCATCTGTTTCTGTGCATCGGAAATTAATGATTGTTTAATGCGGGCTGATTCTAGCTGAGCTTCTTTCTCTAATATTTTGGCATCTTTTTTAACCAATTTATTATTTAAAATATAACATTGATTTATATCCAATTCCGCATCAACTTCTGTTTCCAACACACTGGCATTATACGGGCATAACCGAGAGACATCTTTTGAGGTTCTTACTATGGTTCCATCTTCGTAATATTCGACTTTTAGCGTGTCTTCGCGGTATTTTTTTTGACATTCATACCAGTCCTGACCATCATCGGAAATCAGATAAATCACATTTTCACCGAATTTAGGGTTTTCCGGTTTATATTCTTTGAAGTTTTTTATATTCAGCATTGTTAGTATCTACCATCTGATGTAGACCTACCTTCACCTCTAGGTGGATTAGATGCAGTGTCCAGATTAGTTATTTTATATTCATCATCAGCAACATTAACCCACTGACCATTTATAAGGTACTGTAACGAAGCAAATTGTTTTTGTGTCCAAAAAAAACCTCCCCTGTTACCATTATTATCATGGTGGTAGATATTCAGAAAAATTTCACCTTTCAATCTACCGCTATCATTATAAGGCGCTGTTACTTTGTCCTTCGCACCTCTCCACCAAAGATGACCATTAACATACGCATCAATAGTAGATCTATCTAAAGAGGTAAACCGACAATTAGATAACCTCATCCCACCAATACTATTGGATTTGGATAAATTTTTG
>NZ_JBBMXH010000243.1:0-1350 GCF_037996725.1 Xenorhabdus entomophaga | reverse complement strand
TCCCAGTTTAATGTTGCATGTTGATCCGGCGGGTCGATGCTCCATTTTATGTTGGGTATGGCCTGGTTTTTAATCGGCGGGTTACTTTTATCGCCATAGGTGACCGTTGCTGTCAGATCATAAGCGGGTTTACCATTGGCGATCACCGGGCCTTTACCACTTGGCTTGATGCTTTGGTCTTTAATGGCAAAAGGATCAATGACCACGTTCATTTGGGTGGTATTGAGTTTATTGCTGCCTTCGACTTCCGCTATTGCAGACAGGGTAAAGTTGTTGGTTCCGTTGACAACATATTTCGGCAGGTCCAGCTCAACAGACTTACCACGAGATGTGAAAGCCCCCCCCCGTTTACTGAACTCTTCATTAGGTTTCCAGATTATCTTCCTCAGTAGTTTTTCGGCGGTAATCTTTGGCGTGACGGTGACATGCTGGGCACTATACCCGCTTAGAACATTGGGCAGGGAAAGGTTGAATTCGGGTTTTTTCTGGTAGTCCAGTACGATGTCGTTGTTTCTTTCCACGAGATCATGACGGCTTCCCGCTAATGTGCGCATAGAAGCAACGCTACCCGGTGAAATCTGAACGCCGAAAGGTACCCCAAAACGATAATTCAGATTGGCCAGGAAGAGCGTCTCACTGTGTCCACTGCTCCCGAGCTTATAATCCACGCCCATTGTCATCAGGGGAACAGGGGTATAATTCAGGCCAATTCGGGCCAGATTAGGGTCCTTTTGCTTCGTATTCCGGTTGAACAGGGCGACGTTATCGCCGAAGTACTGTTCATAACTCAATTTCCCCCCCAGGTTCGGGTAAGCGGGTAAGAAAAACTCACCATTGATATCGTATCCGTTGGCAGGGCGTTCTTCATAGTCCCACTCATTTGGTGATTGATGCCATTTGCTCAAGCGCCAGTAAGTGTTGGCAGAAAATTTGGCATAATCCGTCCAGACTTCTCCCCCGAAACCCAACCGTTTATTTTTCCCCGTCACGTCATTGTCAAAGAAGGTATTTAAACCATACATCCAATGGGGGGTGAAATAACGCCCACCGAGACCAAGGTTTAGGGTATGGCGGCTATCTTTATGCCGATAACCCAGTTGAGAAAAAAATAACCAGTCCGCTTTATTGTCGTAGAACGGCAACAGGAGATCCAGAGAGCTGTTATCCAGTTTTCCTTTTTTGTCGAGGGAAAAATTAATCCTGGCGGTGCCAAATCCGGACAACCATTTTTGGGCTTCCGTGGATATTGCCCCATTGACTTTTCCCAACGCGTAGGATTTCGCCTGCTCGGTTAACTGGGAGGGGGAAGAGGATAAGATAGCCGTGGCCTGATGAATCTTTTGTACAATG
>NZ_JBBMXH010000242.1:0-1357 GCF_037996725.1 Xenorhabdus entomophaga | reverse complement strand
CATAATGAGATGGTCGCCCCCTACCTTGTGAACGATACTCTAACAGGGTATTTTTTTCTGGAGAGGCCATCATGCAAAACGTCACACTCATTGGTATCGATCTCGGTAAGCATTCTTTCCATATTCATTGCCAGGACAAATCCGGCAAGGCCATTCTGCGTAAAAAGTTTACGCGTACCAAGCTCATGCAGTTTTTGGCAACGTGCCCCTCTTCAACGGTTGTAATGGAAGCCTGTGCTGGCGCTCATTTTATGGCGCGACGGATTGGCGGTTTAGGCCATGAAGCCAAACTCATCTCTCCCCAATTTGTGCGCCCGTTTGTCAAAAGTAATAAAAATGATTTTGTTGATGCAGAGGCGATATGTGAAGCCGCATCACGGCCATCAATGCGTTTTGTCCAGCCAAGAACAGAGACTCAACAAGCCATGAGAGCGCTACACCGTGTCAGAGACTCACTCATCCGGGATAAGGTCAAAACGACTAACCAAATTCAGGCCTTTTTGCTGGAGTTCGGTATCAGCCTGCCAAAAGGCGAGGGGGTCATTAAACGCTTATCACGCGTACTCGCGGAACACGAAATTCCCGTTTATTTGAACCGATTGCTGATGAGATTACATACCCACTATCTTTATCTTGTCGAGCAAATTACATCGTTAGAAGCCGAATTACACCAATCGATTGAAGCAGACGAGACGGCTCAACGTCTGATGACAATCCCGGGGATTGGCCCCATCACGGCCAGCTTGCTCTCCTCCCAGCTCGGTGACGGTAAACAATTTTCAGGCAGCCGGGATTTTGCTGCCGCGACCGGGCTTGTGCCCCGACAATACAGCACAGGCGGAAAAACCACCCTGCTGGGTATTAGCAAGCGAGGCAACAAAAATCTGCGCAGGTTACTGGTTCAGTGCGCCCGCATATTCATGATGCGGCTGGAACATCAACAGGGCAGACTGGCTGAGTGGGTTCGGGAACAACTGAGTAAGAAGCATTCGAATGTCGTTGCCTGTGCGCTGGCAAACAAGCTGGCACGGATCGCGTGGGCAATCACCACTCAGCAAAATGAATATCGGATCTGATAGATGTCAATCTGATTCAATAGGTTAATGATAAAGCAGTTAAAGACAGTTACCCATCTGGTTTTGCGAAGACTGATTATTGATGACATGAACGGCCTATCGGCCTGATGAAGAATCTGAACGTAAGAATGGCTCATCGAGGCCGAAGTCATTTTCAGGTTCATCAGGTGCGAAACTCATCGTGGCGCGGGCATCTTTGCCTATAGAGACGCCGGATAGATTTAAGCAAGCCAACCCGACATCAAAATCAGTGTTGCAAAAACGGGGGTGACCATAGATTT
>NZ_JBBMXH010000241.1:0-1393 GCF_037996725.1 Xenorhabdus entomophaga | reverse complement strand
GATTCTTTCTGATTTTTCACTTTGCTCTTCCCTTACACAGATACTCAAATGAATAATCTATCGGCATTTAATTGAAAATATTTATAAATGATAAAGAAATCAGGATGAAATAGGCTATTATATGAAATATTACGTTAATTAAATTAATAAATTTTGACTTTTGTCTGATAAAACAAAAAATTTTTAAAATCGGCTCAATGCGCCTTTGACCCTGTCCGGCTAAGCCGTTAATATCTTTTCTACAAAAAATGATCTTGTGCCTGAAAGGATCAGCGTGAAGCGGCGAATAAAACTCCTGTAGCCTGAAAGGGAGAGCAAGTATTGCGGTACATCTGCCCCCCTTTGGAAGCAGATATTGTCAGGACACCAACCCCTCGTCTGACAATGAAGGTCTCTTAAACTAATAGATAACCCAAAAGGCTATCTTTATCTTGTTACCGCAGTGCATTGAACGTGAGTTCATACACTGGTGTTTCAAAGCAACATCAATCCTGTTTATCTTCAATGGACAACGGGATGGCTTTTGCGCCTCCGTTCATGCTTTTATCTATCCCTGTTTGAATGATTAAACAGGCAATTTTCTACAGCTAATCCATTAACATGACTACCGTTTGACACTGAATCTGGCGGCGTTTTGCTGTGCCTGTAGGCATTTCAACGCTTGCACGACTTTTGCTGACCGGTTACGGATCTTAAGGCGTCACTTTTTGCAGGTTCACCGCTGAAAGTGACGCCGCAGCCAAAGAACAATCGAACCCTGACAGGCTCACGCCTGCTTCACCACGCAGTGAATCTGACACTGCATTTTTAGATTGAAAAAGGAGAACTTGACGATATCGAGGCTGGCTTTTTGCCGGTGGGGATGACCTGCACACGCAGGCGGCAGTACCGCGTACTCAACCGATACCCCGCAATACCTCAACCTGCGTTCACTCTGGTGCACAGATATCGATCAAGGGCAAGACAGGTATTTTCTGTTTTGCCAGAACGGTCGCGCGCCAGAGATTGTAGGTTGTCAGGTATCAGCAAGGGGAAGCTAATGAGCCGATTGATGAAAGAATTGAAGTTTTTTGCCCGACAAGGTGGCGGCAGTCATAAGACCCGCCATGACCGCATTCGGATTGCAGGGCGCTTGGGGGCATTGTTATTAAGCCTGAATATTCAGGTTAAAAGCCTTAATAATTTGAAAACCAAGCATGTGGAGCATTACGTTGATGCCCGTTTATCTCAGGGGATCGCTAAGCGCACAGTGCAAAATGAAATGGCTGCGCTGTGTAATATTTTCCGCATGGCAGGCCGGGAGAAACTGGAAACCTCGCCGCGTTTGAGCAATCAGGCATTAGGATTAAGTGGAACCAGCCGTGCCGGAACGAAGCAGGCGATCCCTGATGCC
>NZ_JBBMXH010000240.1:0-1406 GCF_037996725.1 Xenorhabdus entomophaga | reverse complement strand
AGCCTAGTACTACAGTCGTAATCGTTCTGTAATCATAAGGCTATTCCGCCGACGATAATGGCATTGTTGTGCGCGATACTGATGTCGTCGTCGCCAGGTTGACCAATATAAAATCTGCTTTAGGGTTTCTCCTGTTTTTCTCATCAGTTTTGACAGGAGCTTACGCAGTTCCGCTACACTCAGGGCTATCAGTCCCGCCGGCGTTTTTTTTCTCCTGTATCCGCAAAACCGCCAGAACCGCATGCGCCAATAATGACAACGTCATATGCCGATACCAACTCTGCCACTGCCGGACTTCGTAATGATCCAGACCGCACTCGCCTTTTGTTTCCTCAAAACCGCTTTCGATTTCCCAGCGATGTCCGGCCACCTGAATCAGCGTCTTGAGATCGGCCTGCTCTTTAAGGGCATAGACAACATAGTAGGCCAGTTCCTGCTTCTCATCCCGGTTACGCCGGATCAGCAGATAATGGCCATAACGCCGTTCCTCTTCACTCACTTGTAAGCGCCAGAGCGGGATCCGTGCCCAGTCATACCAACGTTCGCCTTTTGTTCCCAGTCCGGCTGACTGTTTTTCCCAGTCGTCAGGGGTCAGACTGGCTGCAATGGTGTCTGCTCGGGTGTAGTGCGGTTTTTGCCACCAGAGGCGCTCATTTTTGGGGATCGCTAAGACAAACGGTTGATGCTGAGATTCCAGCCAGCATCGCAAGCAGCGATCATGTCCATAGACCGCATCGGCGGTGACCCAGCGACAGGGGATATTGGCCTTGAATGCCCGCGCCAGCATGTGCCGGGCGAGCTGGGGTTTGGTTGCAAAACTGACCGAGTCGGGAATGCCAGCGGCATCACAGCGGGGGCGATCCTCCGTCCACTGTTTGGGCAGATATAAAGCCCGGTCAATGAAGGCATGACCGTCGTTGCCGGCGTAACACAGGAAGACCCCTATCTGACTATTTTCAACCCGTCCCGCCGTCCCACTATACTGACGCTGTACCCCGGCAGAATGCGTCCCTTTTTTGATAAAACCGGTTTCATCGATAATGAGGATCCCTTGCTCATCAGCCAAATGTGCGGTGACATAATCACGTAAGATATCGCGAGCGGCTTCAGCATCCCAATGGGCTCGTTCCAGAAAATATTGAATACCATCCGGTGAGCGTTCACCCAGCCATTCAGCCAGTTGCCAGCCATTTTTACGTTCCACATCACTGAGTAATCCGCGAAGATAATCCAGACAACGTTGTTGAGAACTTGCAGAATGAAACAGCGGAGTCAGACGGGAATGGGCGGTCAGGAGTTCCTGTTCCCAGAGATTAACAGGTGAGGCCATGTGGCACCTCCCTTAGGGTTAGAAAGAAGGACGATAGCTATCATGACACAATACACATTACGACTGTAGTACTAGG